>NZ_JAJNOF010000019.1:0-57454 GCF_027854495.1 Stenotrophomonas sp. PI_27 | reverse complement strand
GTGGGCGTGCGTGTGTTCGGCCATGGCACGGCCGCCGGCAACTCCGTGCAGCCCTACCTGGGCGTGAACTGGCTGCGTGGCAGCGGCAGCAGCACGTTGCAGTTCAACGGCGACACGCTGGGTGCGGACGTGCCGCGCAACCGCTATGAAGTGCAGGCCGGTGCCGAGCTGAAGCTGGGCCAGCGCTGGGGCGCGTGGGGTGGCATGAGCGTGCAGCGCGGCGATCATGGTTACCGCAACGTGGGCGGCCAGCTGGGCCTGCGCAGGGCCTGGTAAGCGGGTGTGCAGCGGGGTCGGAGCCCATTGCCACGGCAATGGGCTCTGACCCCCAGTTGCTGCTGTGGAGCCGAGTGAAGGTAGGGCAGTCGAGCATGGCTCGACTCTACAATCGCGCCGGTCCGGGACCGGACCTGAACGACGCCCAGCTCTGTCGCAATTGACCATTGAATGACTGCGGCGAAGGTGGCGATGCTGGCCAATTGCTCGCTTCTGGTTGCCCGCGTGTTCCCTGCCGAACGTTCCCACAACGCCGCCATCGATGGCCTGCGCGCATTGGCGGTGCTGGCCGTCGTCCTCTTCCACACCAACGCCACCTGGCTGCCCGGTGGCTTCACCGGGGTGGACCTGTTCTTCGTGGTGTCCGGCTTCGTGATCAGCCAGTCGCTGGCCTCGCGCACCCCTGCGTCGCTGGGCGCGATGCTGCTCGACTTCTACCGGCGCCGCGTGCTGCGTTTGTTGCCGGCGCTGCTGGTGATGCTGATGGCCACCTTCGTGCTGTCGGCGTTGTTCATTCCCCGCGCGTGGCGCAACGAGCAGTTCGACCAGACCGGCTGGGCCGCGCTGGTCGGCTTGAGCAACATCGTACTGGCCGGCCAGCAGGACGATTACTTCTCACCCGGTGCTGAGCTCAATCCGTTCCTGCATACATGGACGCTGGGCGTGGAGGAGCAGTTCTACCTGGTCTTCCCGCTGTTGTTCTTCGTGTGGCTGCGCGGGCGTGAGCGCTGGCCGTGGTCGCGTTGGTTGTTGCCGGTGCTCACCGTGCTGTCGCTGGCGTGGGCGGGCTGGCAGGCGCAAACGGCACCGGCGGCAGCGTTCTATCTGCTGCCGGCGCGGTTCTGGGAGCTGGCCGCGGGCGCGCTGCTGTACCAGTGGATGCGTACGCGCACACCGGGCCGGAACGGTGACGCGGTTGCAGCGGCCGGGCTGGCGCTGCTGGCCGCAGGCGTGGTGATTGCCCCGCAGCTGGCGATGCCAGTACCGGGTGTGCTGGCCACCGTGGCCGGTACCCTGCTGTTGTTGGCGAGCGTGTCGACAGCGGGGAGATCGCGCATCGCCCGTGCGCTGGGGTGCGCACCGCTGGCCTACCTGGGCCGGTTGTCCTATTCGCTGTACCTGTGGCATTGGCCGCTGCTGGTGCTGCTGCGCTGGACGTATGGCTTGCATGGCTTTGCGCTGTGGCTGTATCCGGTGCTGCTGCTGGCGGTGTCGGCCGCGTCCTACCACGTCATCGAGCGCCCGCTGCGCAGTGCGGCGCCGCTGCTGCGGCTGGTACCGGCCAAGGTGCTGGCGATGGCGTTTCCACTGGTGGCGCTGTGCGGTGCCGGCGCCTGGGCCACGGTGGAGTACCACGAGCAGGTCTCGCTGAGCGTCACCCGCGACGGCTACGCATGGCAGGCGCGCCGCTACCCGGCGTGGCGACCGCTGGAGCCGGTGCGTGCGCCGGCGCTCGAAGGGCGGCGCCTGTTCGTGGCCGGTGATTCGCACGCGGCGGCGTATCGCACCATGACCAGCATGGTCGCGCGGCAGACCGGCATGGAGGTGCGCCAGCAGGATCGCGGCGGCTGCAGCTTCGTCAACCTGCTACGGGCCAGCCCGGCTAACTGCCAGGACTTCATTGAAGACACGTTGTCGACCATCGAACGCGAGGCGCGCCCGGGTGACATCGTGCTGCTGGCGGCCTTGCGCATGCCGGAACTGCGCGGCTTCGACTGGCAGCAGCAGGACGCACCGCCGATCTATCAACAGCTGCTGGCCGAGCGCACGCCGGCGCATGCACAGGCGGCACGCGACGAAGCCGATCGCGTGCTGGGGCGTTTGCAGAAGCTGGGCGTACACGTGGTGATCGATGCACCGCTGCCATTGTTCAAGGCCGGTGCGTACCGCTGTTCGGACTGGTTCAACCGCCGCAATCCGGCGTGTGCCGGCGGTCTGAGCATGCCGCGTGCGGATCTGGAAATGCTGCGCGTGCCGCAGATGGCACTGCTGGATGACCTGGCGGCACGTTACCCGTCACTGACCGTATGGGATCCGCTGCCGCTGCTGTGCGGGCCGCAGACCTGTTCGGCGGTGGAAGAGGGCGAACCGCTGTTCTTCGACAACGATCACCTGAGTGGCCATGGCAACCGCGTGCTGCTGCCCAGCTTCCGACAAGCCCTGATCGATATAGCAGCCGACAAGACGGTGTAGCGCCGAGCCCACGCTCGGCTTGCGCGATCTGGAGGGAGAGCAGCCGAGCACGGCTCGGCTCTACAGGAGAGCGTTCGGTCTACGCCGGCGGCAGCACCTTGCCCGGGTTGAGAATGCCGTCCGGGTCCAGCGCGGCCTTGATCGCGCGCATCGTCGCCAGCGTTTCCGGGGTGAAGGCCTGCGCCATGAAATCGCGCTTGGCCAGGCCAATGCCGTGTTCGCCCGACAGCGTGCCACCCAGCGCCAGCGTCAGCGCGAAGATCTTTGGCAGCGCGGCCTGCGCGCGTGCGTTCTCGTCAGCATCGTCCGGGTGGTAGAGGATGTTGACGTGCAGGTTGCCGTTGCCGGCATGGCCGAAGGTGACGATGGTCAGCGTGTAGTCGCGTGCCAGCGCCTGCACGCCGGCCACCAGCTCCGGAATGCGCGACACCGGGACCACCACATCTTCATTGATCTTGCCCGGCGCCACACTGCGCAGCGCAGGCGACAGCGCCTTGCGCGCCGCCCACAACTGGTCGCGCGCGCGGCCTTCCATCGCCACGTCCAGTTCGATCATGCCGTCGCCTTCGGCGGCGCTGGCCAGGGCCTGCAGCAGATAGGGCAGGGTGTCGTGGTCGCCATCGGCCTCGACCAGCAGCATCGCACCGGCCTCCGGCACGTCAGCACCATTGAGTCGCAGCAGTTCCAGGCTGCGCGCGTCCATGAACTCCAGGCGGGTCGGCACCACAGGCTGCGACATCAAGCGTGATACGGCGGCGGCGGCGGCATCGGCATCGCGGTACAGCACGCGCAGCCCGGCCTGGCTGACCGGCAACGGGGTCAGCTTCAGCGTGGCTTCCACGATCAGTGCCAGCGTGCCTTCGCTGCCCACCAGCAGATGGGTGAGGTCGTAGCCGGTGGCGTCCTTGGTGTAGGCACCACCGCAACGGATCACCTCGCCGGTGCCGGTCACCGCCACCAGGCCCAGCACGTTGTCGCGGCTGGTGCCGTACTTCACCGCGCGCGGGCCGCCCGCATTGCAGGCCAGGTTGCCGCCGATGCTGCAGATCTCGGCGCTGGAAGGATCCGGTGCCCAGAACAGGCCGTGCGGGGCCAGGGCCTGCTGCAGGGTGCCGTTGAGCACGCCCGGCTGCACGACTGCGCAGCGATCACCGGCCCGGATCTCGATGATGCGGTCCATGCGGGTGAACGACAGCACGATGCTGCCCGGCTGTGGAACGGCGGCGCCGGTGGTGCCGG
Organism: Stenotrophomonas sp. PI_27; assembly: GCF_027854495.1. NCBI lineage: Bacteria > Pseudomonadati > Pseudomonadota > Gammaproteobacteria > Lysobacterales > Lysobacteraceae > Stenotrophomonas > Stenotrophomonas sp. PI_27. The sequence continues at coordinate 53,746 of NZ_JAJNOF010000019.1, read as the reverse complement.
TGCCGGCGCCGCGCGCGACCAGCGCCACGCCATGTGCGCGACAGGCGCGCACCAGTGCCTGCACCTGTTCGATGTCGGCCGGCAGCGCGACCGCCGCCGGGCGCTGGCGGCGCCATGAGTTGTCCTGCGCGTTGGCCTCCAGCGCGCGGTCATCCATGCGCCAGCCCTCCGCGCCCAGCAGGGCGGACAGTTCGGCAACCAGGGCAGCAGGCAGTGCGGTACTCATGACGGATCTCGCTGGGCAGCAGGAGCGGGTTGGATCAGTTTCCAGGCGACAACGGCGCCGGCCAGCGGCAGCCACACCCAGCGCAGTTCGGAGAGCAGGGTAGCCAGGCCGCGTGCGCTGAAGAACTGTGGGGCAAACGGTGAAACCCGGATCGGTCGCCACGGTGCGAAGAAGCGCTGTTCGCTCCACGGCCAAGCCAGCGCGACGCCGAGGCCGCCGGAGGTCATCGCATCGAGCAGTGGATGGCTGGCGGCACAGATGAACACGAATACAGCGGCTTGTACGGTCGATGCCGCCGTTGGCCCTGCCTTGGCAGGTGCCAACCTTGGTTGGCACGAAACCGCCGACCAAGGTCGGCCGCTACCAAAGAATGCCAACACCGCCGCTACCGCCGCCAGCACGAACGCAAACAGCAGTGAATGGCTGGCGCCGCGATGGCCGAAGGCATCCGCATAGGGAATGTGCAGCGCAAAGGCCAGTACATCGGCATCGGGCAGCATCGCTGCGATCACGCCGGCCGCCAGCAGGCGCGGTGGGATGCGGCCACGATCAGCGGCGCACCACAGCGCCAGCGGCACAGCGGCATGGGTGATGATCGACGGCATCAGTCACGCACCATGGTAGTACCGACCGCGGGTCCGACGCGTAGTGCCGGCCGCTGGCCGGCTGCAGGCCCGACGGGTAGTGCCGGCCGCTGGCCGGCAAACAGTAACCATCAGCAGTCATCCAATCGGAACGCATCCCGCAGCCAACGCAGCTGCGGCGGTTCGCCGGTGGCTTCGACCACGTCGAAGCGGCAGGGCGCATTGGCCAGCGCCGGGTGGTCCTGCAGGTACAGCTGCGCGGCATGGGCCAGGCGCCGGCATTTGCGCGCATCGACCGAAGCGGCGCCACCGCCGAAATCCGATCGCGCACGGTAGCGCACTTCCACGAACACCACGGTGCCGGCATCGTCCATCACCAGGTCCAGTTCACCGCCGCGATAGCGCACGTTGCGTGCACGCGGCTGCAGTCCGGCCAGTTGCAGGTGCTGCTCGGCGGCGGCTTCCACCGCCGAGCCCCGTTGGCTGCGCTCAGCGACCACCGACGATCGGCATCGGCCGGCCGCCACTGAAGGTCGACCATGCCGGCTGGCGCAGGATGTTGCCATTGCTGTCCAGGAACAGGGTGCCGGTGGCACCGTCCAGGCCGCCTTCGTTGGACAGCTTGTCCAGGTAGGCGGTGATCTTCCACGCGTCGGCACCGAAGGCGAACAGGCGGCCGGCCGCACCGCGTGCGCTCGGCAGGGTGCTGGCCACCTGGCTGGCCGACGGCAGGCCGGACACGCTGCGCACGTTCCAGGCTTCGTTCGGGTAGACGATGCCGTCCAGCGCCACGTCTTCTTCCACCTTGCCGCTGCCGACGGTCAGCTGCGAGGTGCCGACGCGGGTCGCGCCACCGGCACCGGCCAGCGCCAGCTGCGGCGCCAGCAGGCGGGCCTGCGGCGCACGCACGGCGAGGAACACGGCATCGACCTGGCCGGCGTTGCGCACCTGGGCGCTGACGTCGCCCACCGCATCGCTGACGCCGACCGTGGCCACGACCTGGCCACCGCGCTGGGCGAAACGCTGGGCGAAGGCGGCGGCGGCACGGCGGCCGGTGTCGTCGGCGCTGTTGATCACCAGCGCCTTGCCGCGCTCGCGGCCGCGCAGGTACTCGGCCGCGACGATGCCATCGTCTTCCGGTGCCAGCGAGAAGCCGGCGCTGCCGGCCGGCGGTGCGTCCTTGCCACGGTTCAGGGCCAGCACCGGCACTTGCAGCTGCTGGCGGCCGTACACCGCGTCCACTTCGTCGCGGCCCAGCGGGCCGACCACGAAGTCGGCACCGGAGGCAACGGCCTTGTCGTAGGCGGCGAGGGCGCCGGCCGGGGTGCCGGCGGTGTCGAAGAAGTTGATGTCCGGGCGGCGGCGGCTTTCACCGTAGTAGGCGCTCAACAGGCCATCGCGCACCGGCTGTGCGGCGGTGGCCAGGCGGCCGCTGAGCGGCAGCAGCACGGCCAGCTTGGCCGGCGGGCGGTAACCGTCGCTCATCGCCGGCGGGCGCTTGCTGGTGTCGAACTGGGCCGCGCCATCGCGGTCGAACGGGCGCGGCAGCGGCAGGCCACGCGCGATCAGTGCGCGGCCGGCAAAGTTGTAGAGCGGGTCGTTGGCCGGCAGGGCGGCGGCGCGGCTGCGCAGGGTGGCGTCGTCGAGGGTGCCGAGCAGGCCGGCAATGGCGGCCTGGTTATCGCTGCGCGCACTGCCGGTCAGGCTGGCATGGGCGCGGGCGCGCTCGGTGGCGGCGCCGAAGGCATCGCCGGTGCCCTGCAGGGCGCCGGCACGGGCCAGGTACCAGCGCGTACGCAGGGCCGGCAGCACGTTGTCGCCATGGTCCTTCAGCAGGGCCAGCGCCTGCGCCGGCTGCTTGTCGGCCAGGGCCAGCTCGGCACTGGTCAGCTGGTACCGCTGCAGGCTGGCGCCGGACAGCTGGCGGGCGGTGAGCTGGCCGAGCAGGCTGCGCGCGCGGGCACTGTCACCGGCGAGGTGCCAGGCCCAGGCCGCATCGGCCAGTGCGTTGCTGCGGGCACCGCCACGCAGCGTGGCGGCCAGGCCTTCCAGCTGCAGTGCGGCGTCGCGCGGCTTGCCCTGTTCGATCAGCGCCAGCGCCTGGCCCTGGGCCGGCGAATCGGGGGTGCTGGTCAGGCTGGTGGTGGCACAACCGGCCAGCAGCATCAGCGACAACGACAGGGCGGAGATCCGTGCGGCGGGCTTGTTCATGATCGGGTCCATGCGATGAGGGCAGCGGCCTTGGCCGGGTACACGCTACGATTCTACCCTTGCCCCGTGAGTACCGCTGAAATGAGTGTCCCAACCCTGTACGTCGTCGCCACCCCGATCGGCAACCTGGCCGATCTGAGCCCGCGCGCGCAGGAGGTGCTGCGCTCGGTGGCGGCCATCTGTGCCGAGGACACCCGCCGCAGCGGCCAGCTGCTGTCCCATTTCGGCATCCAGCAGCCGCTGGTGGCCCTGCACGAACACAACGAGGAGGCGCTGGCGCAGCGCCTGGTCTCGCGCCTGCAGGCCGGCGAGTCGCTGGCGCTGGTCAGTGACGCCGGTACGCCGCTGGTCAGCGATCCGGGGTTCCGCCTGGTGCGTGCCGCGCGCGCGGCGGGCATCAAGGTCAGCCCGGTGCCCGGCGCCTGCGCCGCCATCGCCGCGCTGAGCGTGGCCGGCCTGCCCAGCGACCGTTTCAGTTTCGAGGGCTTCCTGCCGGCCAAGGCCAGCGGCCGCCGCGACCGCCTGCTGGCGCTGGCCGGCGAAGTGCGCACGATGGTGTTCTACGAATCCTCGCACCGCATCGCCGAATCGCTGGCCGACATGGCGGCGATCTTCGGCGGCGAGCGCCCGGCGGTGCTGGCCCGCGAGCTGACCAAGTTGTTCGAGACCGTGCTTGATGGCGACCTGGCGGGCCTGCTGGCGAAGGTCGAGGCCGACGAGAACCAGCGCAAGGGCGAGTTCGTGGTGATGGTGCAGGGCGCCGGCGATGACGAGGAGGCGCAGCTGGCACACGGCCGCCGCGTCTACGCGAAGCTGAGCGAGCACCTGCCGCCGTCGACCGCCGCGAAGCTGGCCGCGGAACTGACCGGTGCGCCGCGCAAGGCGTTGTACGGCAGTTGATGGATCGCTCCGGGCCATGTCCCGGAGCGCGCGGCGCGAAATGCGAAACGGCTCGGATCCGCCGGAGGGGCGCCAACCTCTGGCGCGTGAACGTGCTCACGTGCGCGGCTGAGGGACGAATCCGGGGACAGGCAATGTCGTGATGAGCAGCAATGACCGACCCACTGATGATCGTACGAACCCAGCAGCCTTGGGTATTACGGGACGTCCTGCAGAGCGACATTGAGATCAGTGGAGCCCGTGCGGATACTCCCGATGCGGAAGGGTGTCCGTAGTGTGACCCCATTTCCGAGGCCTCTGAGGCGTGAGGACCGGTGCTCGGGATGTCTGTCCTGGACGAAGACGCTCCGGCACACGCCTCTTCATCCCCCCTTGGGAGTAATTGTTCGAGATGGCATTGACAGCCTACCTTCAAGCTCATTTCCTGCCAAAGGATGCGTTCGCCGCATTCTGCAATGTGTCAGAAGAAAGACTCAGTCGCCTGATTGCAGTGGGTGCGGTGCCGCAGCCCACCTACACCTGCGAGGGTGGCACCATCCGATCTGCAGTGTTCGGCTCCATTCCCATCAGCGAAGACCTTGTGGGGGAGTACTTCCGTACCGATTGCGCACGCTGGATACGCATTGCCGATGATGCACCACCGGGCAGTGAGCGGGCGGCTGTGGTCGACGTTCTGCTGCAGGAGCTCGAGGGCTACATGACAGCCGTGCTTGGGGATGCCAACGCTGCGCACGACAAGGTGCAACTGCTGCTCCCGCACTTCTTCAACGGGACCTTCGGTCTGTGTATCGCAGATCCGTCCACCGGCGCCGGCATCGCAAGAAAGGAGCTGCTCCAGGAACAACTGGTCGCACTCGCAAGTGACACCCACGCTCCTCTCGACGCGCGTGTCGACAGGCAGGCGCTGCTGGCATTGATCGACGATTATGCGCGTGCGTCGATGCCGTTCTCGCCGGCCGAGTATGACCGTAGCAGCAGAAAGCGATGGGTCGACGATCTTCGACGGGAGCTGGACGAAAAGTCCTGAAAAGCGTGCAGGCCTGCATGGGTCATTCACAGCCTGGGACGCTGCAATGCGAGTGAGCGGCGGAATTCCGGAGGTGAAGGAGTGAAGCTCTCAAATTTACTTGAGGGAGGGAAGACAGATGCTGGAAAAGGGACTGTTCCTGCTGTTCGCTCTGGCCGACGTGCCAGCTCCTGCAGCTGAAGGGCCGCCACCTGCGGCCATTACCGAAGCCGATCTGGGCCCGGACTATGTTGGCTACCTGCTGTTCGATCCGGGGTTGGTCGAATTCAATCGGCTGCAGTCGGTCCGCGATTACAGCAATTACCTGACCTATCGCGCGGCACGTGACGCGTTGGAGAACTACGAGGGATGTCTGCAGGTGGGGGCCGACAACCACGCACAGATCGAGGCGGCCTACCAGCAATTGGTGAACAGCCAGCAGCGGTACGTCAGCGCAGCGCAATGGCGCGACCTGCGGCAGGCCCTGCGTGCGGGGCGCGAGCCGGTGCCCGAGCGCGCGTCGTGGCAATGCGCCGCATTCGTGGACAACGCGCCCCATTTCGATGCGGGGTTGGACGATGCACTGCTGGGCGCCACCGAATTGGCGCGCGAGCAGGCCGGGGAAGGGGATTCGCGTAGCGATGCGCTGCGCCCGGTCCTCGGCGTTCAAATGGGGGGCGCGACCGTGATCGAATCCGAGCCTGACGAAGGTCCGGCCCATCGCGCCGGCCTGCGCAAGGGGGATGAGGTGCTCGCCGTGGCGGGTACCCGAGTGAAGACCGTCTTCGGTATCGGCCAAGCGTTGAAAGCCCACGCGCCGGGCGATCGCGTGGACGTGCGCGTCCGCCGCATTGAAGGGGACGGTTTGCAACCGCAGGTGCGGGAATTGATCGTCGGGGTGGTGCTGGAGTCGCGGGCGGCGGTGATGGCGAGGGCGAAGGGCCGCTAGAGCCACGCCACGCGTGGATGAACCGGACGCCGCGATCGGCACGGCAGGAAGGGCGTGCGTACGCTAGAATATGCGCTGGCGGAGTCGGCCAGACAGTCGCGTCATCCCTTCGGGGGTGCCGAGGAAAGTCCGGGCTCCATAGGGCAAGGTGCCAGGTAACGCCTGGGCGGCGCAAGCCGACGGAAAGTGCAACAGAAAGATACCGCCTACGTCTTCTTCGGAAGGCCGGTAAGGGTGAAATGGTGCGGTAAGAGCGCACCGCGAGTCTGGCAACAGACCGGCACGGCAAACCCCACCTGGAGCAAGACCAAATAGGGATCCTTTGGCGCGGCCCGCGTTGGATCCGGGTAGGTTGCTTGAGCGTTGCGGTGACGTAACGCCTAGAGGAATGACTGTCCACGACAGAACCCGGCTTATCGGCCGGCTCCGCCTCTTTCTTCGATATGCATGAACCGCGCATCGGTAGTGCCGGCCGCTGGCCGGCAGCTTCACGATGCCCGCAGCGGCGGACAGAGTGCTGCCGGCCAGCGGCCGGCACTAGCTCGACGTCGCGCGGTCCTCAGTCCGGCGTACGGTACTGCCCGGCCGAGATGAACTGCGAGAAGCGCTCGCACCACACCACGACGGTGGTGTAGTCGTCCACATCCACGTTCGCGGGCACCTCGACCAGGAAGCGGTTGAAGGTCTTCACTTCGCCGATGCGCTGGGCCTGCGCCTTGATCTTCAGGAAGTCGGCCTTGTTGTCGACGAAGTCGCGCACCAGGTACACCTTGTAATCCGGGCCCGGTCCCATCTTCCCGTCGAAGGCGACCTGGGTGGCACTGACACTGACCTTGCCTTCGGCCCAGTGCACTGCGTCGCTGCCCTTCAGGTCGCGGCGGAAGGTGGTGCGGTAGGTGGCGTCTTTCATGGCGGCCTGTACCTGTTCCACCGGCGGGTCATCGGGGGCGATCAGGATCGGCAGGAGGTAGACGCCCAGGCCGAAGCCCAGGCCGAGGGTGAGCAGGTGGGTGGCGAGCAGGATGAGGATGCGGCGCATGGGGCCTCCTTGTGGTTGCGGTCGATCGCGCGGCGAAAGGCCGGGCGCGACCACCCTGGGAGGTGAGGGCCGACATTTATAGACACAGTGCCGAATGCGAAAAGGACACAGTGGGCGGGCTGCGATGCCGGAACCCTGTGGCACGGGCGGATCGCGGTCGGCGCTGGAAGCTGAATGACGTTTCAGGCGTGGTGCGCTGACGACGACCGTCACTTCAATGACGACACGCGTGCGGGTAGTGCCGGCCGCTGGCCGGCAACGTCCTGTCTGTCCAGACATCGCAGCGCTGCCGGCCAGCGGCCGGCACTACCACGCTGGCAATCGAATCCGGCCAGCGGCCGGCACTACCACGCTGGCAACCGAATCCGGCCAGCGGCCGGCACTACCCCCCCCGCCAAGAGCATCCGGCCAAGGGCCGTCATGACCGGGTCAGAAAATGACGTGGCTCTGTCCGCTGGGGACACCCTGCGGGCCGAAGCGGCGCTCGTGGATCTCGCCGTGGCCGTCGCCATCGATCAGCAGCACGGTGCTGGCGCGGGTGCCGTAGTCGTCGCCGCGGATGAAGGCCGGGCTCAGCCAGCGCTCGCGCTCCAGACCGATGCCGGTGTCGGGCAGGTCGCTGTCGGCGGGGCGGTGTTCGTCGGCCAGCGCGGCCCAGAGCGGGGTCAGATCCCTTTCGCGCTGCGAAAGGGATCTGACCCCGTCTTCCTGCAGCCAGGCTTCAAGGGCCGCCATCAGCCGCCGGGTCTTCGGCCAGGGGGCGTCCAGCGCGCCGTTGGACATGCCATGTACGCCCGGACCGAGGGTCTGCCGTTCGGCGGGATGGTTGCCCAGGTACTCCAGGCTGTCGCTATCGGCCAGCAGGAGATTGAACGGGGCGTAGGCGCCAGCCACGGTCGCCAGGCGGTCGATATGCACGGCCGCCGGGTCGCGGCCGCGCAGGAAGTCGGCCACCAGTGCCCCGCGTGAAGGACCGGTCTGGGCGGCCAGCGGGTCGCGGACGTTGGTCACCACCGCCATCCGGCCCGAGGCGCCAACCCCGGCCCAGCCTCCGCCGGAGCGCAGGTCGCGACCGCCGATGACCGACGTCTCATCCTGCCAGGGGGCCAGCGCCGCCGTCGGACGGGCGTGGAACTCATCACGGTTGCCGGCCATCACCAGCCGCCAGCGCGGGTGGTGCATCCAGCCAAGAGCGAGCAGGCACATGGCTTCATTGTGCACGGTTTGCGCAGTCTGGCGCCGTTTCCGGCCCGCTCCGGATGAATGCGCGGCTGATGTTTCACGCCCTGTCCACGCCCCTGAACTTCCGTTCAATCTCAAAAATTGAGACGGATCAGCAACTTGTGGATAAGCCTTGAACAATTCTCTAAAGGTTGTTGCAAGCCATTGATGCGGCTGGCGATTTCCCTGCTGAAAAGTTGTTGACAACCCTCCGCCCGCTGCTAAGGTGGGCATCAGAGGGAAATCCGGGTGTTTTGTGGGTTTTCGTGGTTCAATGTTTCACCGGGCGAAGGACAAGGTGCAGGCGTCGTGTTCCAGGGCGAGACGGCCATCACAGTTGACGACAAGGGGCGCATGGCGGTTCCCACCGCTTACCGCGACCTCGTCGCGCGCGCCAGCAACAACCGTCTCGTGCTGACCTACAACCCGTTCGAAGCCGGCTGCCTGTGGCTGTACGCAGAGTCGGAATGGGAGCGGGTCCGCGACGATGTGATGTCCAAGCCCAACACCCAGCGCGTCGTGCGCCTGTTGCAGCAGAAGCTGGTCGGCTCGGCCGCCCATCTGGAACTGGACGGCAACGGTCGCATCAGCATCCCCGCCAGCCACCGCGGTGCGGTGGGCATTGAGAAGAAGGCGGTATTGCTCGGCATGGGCGACAAGTTCGAATTGTGGAGCGAGCAGGCGCATCGGGCCCTGATCCAGCAGACGTTGTCTGACGAGGATCTGGGTGATGGGTTGCTCGACCTGAAGTTGTGAGCCGGGGTGCCCGGATGCGCCCAGAAGCGCAGGCCGGTCACCTTCCGGTGTCGCAGTCGCCGGCGGTGCACCTGCCGGTCCTGTACACCCAGGTCCTTGAAGGCCTGAGGGTGATCGAAAACGGACGTTATCTGGATGGCACGTTCGGTCGTGGCGGTCATGCACGTGGCGTGCTCACCCAGCTCGGTCCCGAGGGGCGCCTGCTGGTCATGGACAAGGATCCGGAAGCCATCGCCGTTGCCGAGCGCGATTTCGCGCCGGACCCGCGCGTGTCCATCTTCCGTGGCAGCTTCGCCCAGCTGCTGCAGTGGGATGCGACGGCCGAAGGCCTGGACGGCGTGCTGTTCGACCTGGGGGTGTCGTCGCCGCAGCTGGACGTGGCCGAACGTGGCTTCAGCTTCGGCAAGGACGGCCCGCTGGACATGCGCATGGACCCGGACAGCGGTGAAAGCGCCGCGCAGTGGATCAACCGCGTGGAAGAGCGCGAGATCGCTGATGTGCTGTGGACCTACGGCGAAGAGCGGCAGAGCCGGCGCATCGCCCGCGCCATCGTGGCCCGCCGCGAGAAGCAGCCGTTCTCCCGCACCGCCGAACTGGCCGAGCTGATCGCCTCGGTGATGCCGCGTGGGAAGGACAAGATCCACCCGGCCACGCGCAGCTTCCAGGCCATCCGCATCCACATCAACCGCGAGCTGGCCGATCTGGAAGCCGGGCTCGATGCGGCGGTGGAACGGCTCAAGCCCGGTGGCCGCCTGGCGGTGATCAGCTTCCACTCGCTGGAAGACCGCATCGTCAAGCAGTACATGAACCGCCTGGCCAAGGCGCCGCCGGCCAACCGCCGGCTGCCCGAGGCGGTTGCGTTCGTGCCGACGCTGGACCTGATCGGCGGCGCCATCAAGGCCACCGAAGAAGAGCTGGCCGCCAACCCGCGTGCCCGCAGCGCCGTGCTGCGCGTGGCACAGAAGCGGGAGGCCGATGCATGAGCCGGCTGCTGCTGATCATCCTGCTGGCCTGCACCGTCGCCTCGGCGATCGGCGTGGTGTTCGTGCGCCACCGCCACCGGCAGACCTTCATCGAGCTGTCGCGTGCCGAGCGCAAGCGCGATGACATCAATCTTGAGTTCGGCCGCCTGCAGCTGGAACAGGCCACCCTGGCCGAAGCCAACCGCGTGGACCGCATTGCCCGCGAGAAGCTCGGCATGAAGTTCCCCGAGGCGGCTGACATCGTGGTGGTGCGCCCATGAGCAAGACCGGCCGCAACCGCCCGCGCAACGCCTTCAACCTGCGCCAGCGCCTGCGCTGGGTCGCGCTGGCGCTCGGCCTGTGCTCGGTGTCGCTGGTCGGCCGCGCGGCCTACGTGCAGATCATCAACAGCGACTTCTACCAGCGCCAGGGCGAGGCCCGCTACCTGCGCGAGCTGCCGATCAAGACCTCGCGCGGCATGATCACCGACCGCAACGGTGAACCGCTGGCGGTGTCCACCCCGGTCGCCTCGATCTGGGTCAACCCGCAGGACCTGCTGCGTTCGCCCGAGCGCATCCCGGAGCTGGCCCAGGCGGTCGGCATGTCGGTGGATGAGCTGAGCAGCCGCCTGTCGCAGAAGTCGGACAAGGAATTCATGTACCTGCGCCGCCGGATCAATCCGGACGAGGCAGAGAAGGTGGTCGCGCTGAAGATCCCGGGCGTGGCCGCGCAGCGCGAGTTCCGCCGCTTCTACCCGCAGGGTGAGGCGATGGCGCACGTGCTGGGCTTCACCAATATCGACGACCGCGGCCAGGAAGGCCTGGAACTGGCGTTCGACGAATGGCTGCGCGGCAAGCCCGGTGCGAAGCGGGTGATCCGCAACCGCAAGGGCGAGACCGTCGAAAGCGATCTGCTGCGCGCCGCCGAGCCGGGCAAGGACCTGACCCTCAGCATCGACCGTCGCATCCAGTACCTGGCCTTCAAGGAACTGCGCAACGCGCTGGTGGCCAACAAGGCGGCCGGCGGTTCGATGGTGATCATGGACGTGACCACCGGCGAGATCCTGGCCATGGTCAACCTGCCGACCTACAACCCGAACTCGCTGACCGGCGCGATCCCCGATACGCGCCGCAACCGCGCGGTGACCGACCTGGTCGAGCCGGGTTCGACGATGAAGCCGCTGACCATCGCCACCGCGCTGCAGGCCGGGGCGGTGACCAAGGACACCATCATCGATACCAACCCGGGCTATATGACCCTGGGCCGCTTCACCATCCGCGACGTGCCGCGCAACAACGGTGTGCTCAACGTGACCGGCGTGATCACCCGCAGTTCGAACGTGGGTGCGGCCAAGGTTGCGGCGAAGATGCCGGACCAGACCTTCTACGACGGCGTGCGCCGCTTCGGCTATGGCTCGGCGCCGCACAGCGGTTTCCCGGGGGAATCGGCCGGTGTGGTGATGCGTCCGGCACGCTGGTCGGGTACCACCAAGACCACGATGTCCTATGGCTACGGCCTGTCGGTCACGCCGCTGCAGATCGCCACTGCGTACTCGGCGCTGGCCAACGGCGGCAGGTTGATCGCGCCGACCTTCGTAAAGGGCCAGCGCAACGAGGGCCAGCAGATCATCGACGAGAACGTCGCCCGGCAGGTGGTGGCGATGATGGAAACGGTGGTCACCCAGGGCGGTGCCAAGCAGGCGGCCGTGCTGGGTTACCGCGTGGCCGGCAAGACCGGCACCGCGCGCAAGGCCGGTCCGGGCGGATACGAGCGCGGCCATTACAACGCGCTGTTCGCCGGCGTGGTGCCGGCCACCAACCCGCGCTTTGCCACCGTCATCGTCATCAACGACCCGCAGGCCGGCAAGTTCTACGGCGGCCTGGTCTCGGCGCCGGTCTACCACAACGTGATGGAAGGCACCCTGCGCCTGATGGACGTGCCGCTGGACGACCTGCAGTCGTGGCTGGCCGCACAGCAGTCCGGCAAGGTCGGCCATTCGGCTTCGATCCTGCCTGCGCCGCCGGCCGAGACCGCGCTGCCGGTCGATGCCGCCGCTGAATTCGACGCTGCGCTGCCGAGCGGGCAAGCCCAGACGCCGCCCGCTACGGGAGGCACGCAATGAGTCCTTCGATGTTGCTTTCGCAGTTGCTTCCGGACGTGGCCCTGGCGGGTCATGATCCCGTTCTGACCGGCCTGGTGCTGGACAGCCGTGCCGTGCGCCCCGGTAACGCCTTCGTCGCCATCGCCGGTTTCGGCGCGCACGGCCTGGGCTTCGTCGAGCAGGCGCGCGCTGCCGGTGCCAGTGCCATCCTGTTCGAACCGCCGGCACCGGCCGATCTGCCGGCACCGGCCGATGCGATCGCCGTGCCGGGCCTGCGCGCGCGCATGGGCGCGATGGCCGACCAGTTCCATGGCGCACCGTCACGGGCAATGGCGATGGTCGGCGTGACCGGCACCAACGGCAAGACCTCCACCGTGCAGCTGCTGGCCCAGGCCTGGCACCTGCTCGGAACGCCCAGTGGCAGTATCGGCACGCTGGGCGCCGGACTTTATGGTGCCGTCGAGCCGACCGGCTTCACCACGCCGCTGGTGCTGCAGATGCATGCGTTGCTGGCCCAGCTGCGCGACGCCGGTGCGCGCGCGGTGGCGATGGAAGTCAGCTCGCATGCGCTCGACCAGGGCCGCGTGGACGCCGTGCACTACGACGTGGCGGTGTTCACCAACCTCACCCGCGACCATCTGGATTACCACGGCGACATGGCCAGCTACGGCGCGGCCAAGGCGCGGCTGTTCCATCGCCCGGGCCTGAAGGCGGCGGTGATCAATCTGGACGATGCCTTCGGCCGCCAGCTGTTCGCGGGCCTGCCGGCCAGCGTGCAGCCGATCGGGCTGAGCTCGCGCGGTGCCGAGGACGCCAGCGTGCGCGCCGAGGCGCTGCAGCTTGACGGCCGTGGCATCGCCTTCGAACTGGTCATCGACGGCCAGCGCGCTGCGGTGCAGTCGCCGCTGCTGGGCCGCTTCAACGTGGACAACCTGCTGGCCGTGGCCGGTACCCTGCACGCGCAGGGCCAGCCGCTGCCGCGTATCGCCGAAGTGCTGTCGGCGCTGCAGCCGATCCGTGGCCGCATGAACCGGCTTGGCGGCGAGAACGGCCTGCCGACCGTGGTGGTCGACTACGCACATACCCCGGACGCGCTGGAGCAGGCGCTGGACAGCCTGCAGGGCCACCTGCACGGCGCGCTGTTCTGCGTGTTCGGCTGCGGTGGCGAGCGCGATACCGGCAAGCGCCCGCAGATGGCGGCGATCGCCGAGCGCCTGGCCAACCAGGTCATCGTCACCGACGACAACCCGCGTGGCGAAGATGGCGACGTGATCGTGGCCGACATCCTGGCCGGCTTCCAGAACGCCGATGCCGTGACCGTGCAGCGCAGCCGCGCGCGCGCGATCGGCCTGGCGGTGAAGCGCGCCGGTGCCGGCGACATCATCCTGATCGCCGGCAAGGGCCACGAGCCGTACCAAGAAGTGAATGGCGTGCGCCATGACTTCGACGACACCGAAGTGGCCGCGGCTGCACTGGCGGCCAAGGCCGGTGTTCTAGAGGCACAGGCCGGGGAGGGCGCCGCATGAAGCGCACCCTGCTTTCGCTGATCGCACACTGGGCCGGCGGCGAGATCCACGGCGACGACGTGGCCATCGATGCGGTCAGCAATGACACCCGCAACCTGGGCCCCGGCAGCCTGTATGTCGCGCTGCGCGGTGAGCGTTTCGACGGCCATGACTTCGCGGCCGACGCGCAGGCGCGCGGTGCCAGTGCGCTGCTGGTCGAGCGCCTGCTGCCGATCGAACTGCCGCAGGTGCTGGTGGCCGACAGCGAACTGGCGCTGGCCAGGATCGCCACCGGCATGCAGCGTGACCGTGGCACCGAGGTGTTCGCGATCACCGGCAGCAACGGCAAGACCAGCGTGAAGAGCCTGCTGCTGTCGATCCTGCAGCAGGTGGCCCAGCACGCGCACAAGGTGGTCTACGCCAATCCGGGCAACCGCAACAACGAGATCGGCCTGCCGCTGGCGGTGATCGATGCACCGGAAGATGCCGACTATGCCGTCTACGAGATGGGTGCCGGCAAGCCGGGCGACATCGCCTACCTGACCGACATCGCCCGCCCGCGCTACGCGCTGGTCAACAACATCGCCCCGGCGCACCTGGAGCGGATGGGCAGCCTGCTCGGCGTGGCGGTGACCAAGGGCGCGATCTATGCCGCGCTGCCCGCCGATGGCGTGGCGGTGATCAATGCCGACGATGCGTACGGCCGCTGGTTCGAACAGCATTTTGTCGGCACCCCGGCGCGCTGCCGAGTGCTGCGCTTTGGCCTGGAGCATTCGGCAGACGTGACCGCGCGCGATATCCGCGCCGGTGCGCAGGGCAGCCAGTTCACGCTGGTCGCGCCGGCCGGCGAAGCCCGCGTGGTGCTGGGCCTGCCGGGCCGCCACAACGTCAGCAATGCACTGGCCGCCGCCAGCCTGGCGCTGGCCGCCGGCATCGACCTGGCACGCATCGCGGCAGGCCTGGCCGAGGCCCAGCCGGTGCCGGGCCGCCAGATCGCCCATCAGCTGCGCAATGGCGCGGTGCTGGTGGACGACAGCTACAACGCCAACCCCGGTTCGCTGGCAGCGGCCATCGATGCCCTGGCCGCCGCGCCGGAAGAGGGCTGGCTGGTGCTGGGCGACATGCGCGAGCTGGGCCCGGATGCCGAAGCGCTGCATGCGCAGGCGGGCCTCCGCGCACGCGCCGCCGGGCTCAAGCGCCTGTATGCGCTGGGTCCGCTCAGCGCTGCCGCCGCTGCCGCCTTCGGCGACGGTGGCCGTCATTTCGCCACCCATGACGCGCTGTCGCAGGCGCTGAAGGACGAGCTGCACGCCGGCGTGCGCTGCCTGGTCAAGGGGTCCCGTGGCAGCGCCATGGACACGATTGTCAAAGCGCTGCTGGCGCAAGGAGAGGAATCCCCGCATGTTGTATGAACTGGCTCGATGGTTGCAGCAGTTGGAGAGCCTGTTCGGGCTGTTCAACTACCAGACGTTCCGCGCCATCCTTGCCGCGCTGACGGCCCTGTTCCTGTCGCTGTGGCTCGGCCCGGCGATGATCCGCAAGCTTGCCCAGTTCAAGGGCGGCCAGCCGATCCGCAAGGACGGTCCGCAGACCCATTTCTCCAAGGCCGGCACGCCGACCATGGGCGGTTCGCTGATCCTGCTCACCGTCACCCTGTCGGTACTGATGTGGGCCGACCTGCGCAACCGCTACGTGTGGCTGGTGCTGGCGGTGATGCTGTGCTTTGGCGCCATCGGCTGGTATGACGACTGGATCAAGATCGTCCGCCGTGACCCGAACGGCCTGAAGTCGCGCTGGAAGTACCTGCTGCAGTCGATCTTCGGCCTGGCCGCGGGCCTGTTCCTGTTCTATACGGCCGACGTGCCGGCGGCGTTGACGTTCTACATCCCGATGTTCAAGTCGGTCGCGCTGCCGCTGGCCGGCATTGGCTTCGTGGCGATCGCCTACTTTTGGATCGTCGGTTTCTCCAACGCGGTGAACCTGACCGACGGCCTGGACGGCCTGGCGATCATGCCCACCGTGCTGGTGGCCTGCGCGCTGGGCGTGTTCGCCTACGCCTCGGGCAACGTGGTGTTCGCCAACTACCTGCAGATCCCGCAGATACCGGGCGCAGGCGAGCTGGTCATCATCTGCGCGGCGATCGCCGGCGCGGGCCTGGGCTTCCTGTGGTTCAACACCTATCCGGCCATGGTGTTCATGGGCGACATCGGTGCACTGGCGCTGGGTGCGGTGCTGGGCACGATCGCGGTGATCACCCGCCAGGAGCTGGTGCTGGTGATCATGGGCGGCGTGTTCGTCATCGAGACGCTGTCGGTGATGATCCAGGTCGCATCGTTCAAGCTGACCGGCAAGCGCGTGTTCCGCATGGCGCCGATCCACCACCATTTCGAACTGAAGGGCTGGCCGGAGCCGCGCGTGATCGTGCGCTTCTGGATCATCTCCGTCGTGCTCGTGCTGATCGGCCTGGCCACGTTGAAGGTGCGCTGAGATGAACGACCTGTCCCGCCAGGCAACACGTCTTGAAGCCATCGAAGGCAGCTACGACAAGTGGCTGCTGGGCGCGATCATCGCGCTCACCGGTGTCGGCGTGGTGATGGTGGCCTCCAGCTCGATCGCGCTGATGAGCAGCCCGTTCTATTACCTCAACCGCCACCTGATCTTCCTGGCGGTGGGTATCGTGCTGGCGGTCATCGCCGCCCGCACCGAGCTGAAGTCGATCGAGCAGTACAACCAGATGCTGCTGCTGGGCTGCTTCGTGCTGCTGCTGGCGGTGTTCGCGCCGGGCCTGGGCAGCACGGTCAACGGCGCACGCCGCTGGATCAACCTGGGCATTTCCAAGTTCCAGACGGTCGAGGCGGTGAAGGTGCTCTACATCGTCTGGCTGTCCAGCTACCTGGTGCGCTTCCGCGACGAGGTCAATGCGACCTGGCCGGCGATGCTCAAGCCGCTGGGCGTGGCCGGCGCGCTGGTGGTGCTGCTGCTGCTGCAGCCGGACTTCGGTTCCTCGACCCTGCTGCTGGCGATCACCGCCGGCATGCTGGTGCTGGGCGGGGTCAACATGCCGCGCATGTCGATGCCGGTGATCATCGGCCTGGTCGGCATGAGCGCGCTGGCGATCATCGAGCCGTACCGCATGCGCCGCATCACCTCCTTCCTGGACCCGTGGGCTGACCAGCAGGGCGACGGCTACCAGCTGTCCAACGCACTGATGGCAGTGGGCCGTGGCGAATGGACCGGCGTCGGCCTGGGCAATTCCGTGCAGAAGCTGTACTACCTGCCGGAAGCGCACACCGACTTCATCTTCTCGGTCACCGCCGAGGAATTCGGTTTCCTGGGCACCTGCGTGATCGTGGCGCTGTATGCGCTGCTGGTCGGCCGCACCTTCTGGCTGGGCATGCGCTGCGTGGAAATGAAGCGCCACTTCTCCGGCTACATCGCATTCGGCATCGGCCTGTGGATCAGCATGCAGACCTTCGTCTCGATCGGCGTGAACCTGGGCATCCTGCCGACCAAGGGCCTGACCCTGCCGCTGATCTCCTCCGGCGGTTCGTCGGTGCTGATGACCTGCGTGGCGATGGGCCTGCTGCTGCGCGTGTCGTATGAACTCAAGCGCGCCGAGCGCCGCCAGGCCGTGCGCATCGGTGGCGCCGAAGACGCCGCGGCCGAGCCGGTGGACGCGCCGGCCGCACCGATGGCCACCGGCGTGCCGCTGAGCGCCGCGCCGGTCGCGCCCGCACCTGCTGCAGCGAACGCCGCGCGCGGCACCAGCCGACTGCAGTCGCGCATCGAACCGACCTTCGGGAGGCTGTCATGAGCGCGGCCACCGATAGCGCGCGTCCGGTGATGATCCTCGCCGGTGGCACCGGTGGCCACATCTTCCCCGGCCTGGCCGTGGCCCGCGTGCTGCGTGGGCGTGGCGTGCCGGTGACCTGGATGGGGGCCGAAGGCGCGATGGAAACGCGCCTGGTGCCGCAGCACGACATTGCCATCGATACGCTGGCCATCACCGGCCTGCGCGGCAAGGGCAAGCTGGCCCTGCTGGCGGCACCGTGGCGGCTGATGCGTGCACTGCGCGCGGCCGGGCTGATCATCCGCAAGCGCCAGCCGCGCGCGGTGGTCGCCTTCGGTGGCTTCGCCTCCGGTCCCGGCGGCATGGCCACGCGCCTGCATGGCCTGCCGCTGATCGTGCATGAGCAGAACCGTGCGCCGGGCCTGACCAACCGCATCCTGTCGCGTTATGCGCGCCGCCTGCTGACCGGTTTCCCGGGCACCTTTGCCCAGCGCGAGGAATTCGTCGGCAACCCGGTGCGTGCGGAAATCGCCGCCATTGCGCCGCCGGAGCAGCGCTTCGCCGACCGTCACGGCCCGCTGCGCGTGCTGGTGGTCGGGGGCAGCCAGGGCGCGCGTGCGCTCAACACCGGCGTGCCCCAGGCGATCGCCGCGCTGGGCGCCGACGTGCCGGTGCAGGTGCGCCACCAGAGCGGCGAGAAGATGCATGCCGAAGCGGTCGAGGCGTATGCCAAGGCCGGCGTGCAGGCTGAGATCACCCCGTTCATCGCCGACATGGCCGAGGCCTTCGCCTGGGCTGACCTGGTCGTCTGCCGCGCCGGCGCGTCCACCCTGGCCGAGCTGTGCGCGGTCGGTGTCGGCAGCGTGCTGGTGCCATTCCCCGCTGCCGTCGACGATCACCAGACCCGCAATGCGGAGTACCTGGTCGAGCGCGGCGCGGCGGTGTTGCTGAAGCAGGACGGAACGCTGGCCGACGGCATCGCCGCACTGCTGCGCGATCTGTCCGAAAATCCCGCCCGCCGCATGCAGATGGCGCAAGCCGCGCGTGCCCTGGCCAAGGTCGATGCCGCCGAGCGCATCGCCGATATCATTCTCGAGGAAGCTGTATGAAGAAGGCATGCCACCGCGCCTGCCCTGCGCGAGGCCGCGCATGATCCGTCGCCTGCACGACACCAACGACCTGGTGCGCGCGTTCCCGCGCGTGCACTTCGTCGGCATCGGTGGCACCGGCATGAGTGGCATCGCCGAAGTGATGCTGACGCTGGGCTACGAAGTGTCCGGCTCGGACAACGCGGACAACGTGGCGACCCGCCGCCTGGCCAGCCTGGGTGCGCGCATCATGCGCGGCCACTCGGCAGCCAATGTGCTGGGCACCGACTGCGTGGTGGTCTCCAGCGCCATCCGCGAGGACAACCCGGAGCTGATGGAAGCGCGCAGCCAGCGCATTCCGATCATGCCGCGCGCGGCGATGCTGGCCGAGCTGATGCGCTTCCGCCGCGGCATCGCCGTGGCCGGTACGCATGGCAAGACCACCACCACCAGCCTGACCGCAGCGGTGCTGAGCGAAGGTGGCCTGGACCCGACGTTCGTGATCGGTGGCCAGCTGCTGGCCGCCGGTGCCAACGCCAAGCTGGGTGGCGGCCAGTGGCTGGTGGCCGAGGCCGACGAAAGCGATGGCAGCTTCCTGCGCCTGAACCCGCTGATGTCGATCATCACCAACATTGATGCGGATCATCTGGAGAACTACGGCAACGATTTCGCCCGCGTGCAGGCGGCGTTCGCCGAGTTCCTGCAGCGCCTGCCGTTCTACGGCCTGGCGGTGTTGTGCATCGATGATCCGGAAGTGGCGGCACTGGCTGCCAAGACCCCGCGCCACGTGATGAGCTACGGCATGAGCCCGCAGGCCGACGTGCGCGCCGAGAACGTGGTGCAGGAAGGCTCGCGCATGCGCTTCACGCTGCGCCTGCCGCAGGGCACCAGCCAGGAAGTGGTGCTGGCGCTGCCGGGCAGGCACAACGTGCTCAACGCGCTGGCCGCCGCGGCGGTGGGCTGGCAGCTCGGCGTTGCCCCGGACGCGATCGCGCGCGCGCTGGAAGGCTTCGCCGGTGTCGGCCGCCGCTTCAACGACCTGGGCGAAGTGACCACCGCTAGCGGTGCCAAGGTGCGCATCATCGACGACTACGGCCATCACCCGAGCGAGCTGGAGGCGGTATTCGCCGCCGCCCGCGGGGGCTGGACCGACAAGCGCCTGGTGGTGGCCTTCCAGCCGCACCGCTACAGCCGTACCCGCGACCAGTTCGACAAGTTCGCCGCGGTGCTGTCCAGCGTCGACGCGCTGGTGCTGAGCGAGGTCTATCCGGCCGGTGAGGAACCCATTGCCGGTGCCGACTCGCATGCCTTGGCCCGCGCCATCCGCGCGCGCGGCCGCAGCGAGCCGGTGGTGGTGGGCAAGGCCGCCGAGCTGGCCAGCGTGCTGCCGGATGTACTGCAGGACGGTGACCTGCTGCTGATGATGGGGGCCGGCGACATCGGTGCCGTGGCTACCCACATCGCAGTGGAAGGCTTCAAGGGGGAGGGCCAGGCGTGAGTACGCTGACCTTCCCGCCGCTGCGCGTGACCGACCCGGCCGTGTTCGGCCGCGTCGCCGTGCTGCTCGGCGGCAGCTCCAGTGAACGCGAGGTGTCGCTGGACTCGGGCCGCAACGTGCTCGAAGCCCTGCAGTCGCGCGGCGTCGATGCGTTTGCCGTGGATGGCATCCCGGCGCTGGCCAGCGCGCTGGCCGCCGGTGGCATCGACCGCGTCTTCAACATCCTGCACGGCCACAACGGTGGCGGTGAGGACGGCATCGTGCAGGGCCTGATGGACGCCTTCGGCGTGCCGTATACCGGCTCGGACGTGCTGGGCTCGGCGCTGAGCATGGACAAGATCCGCACCAAGCAGGTGTGGCTGTCGCTGGGCCTGCCGACCCCGCAGTACCGCAAGGTCGACGCCTCGAACGTGCATGCGCTGGCCGCCGAGCTGGGCCTGCCGGTGGTGGTGAAGCCGGCCAACGAAGGCTCCAGCGTGGGCATCAGCCGGGTCACCGACGAGGCGGGCCTGGATGAGGCCGTGGCCCTGGCCGCGCGCTACGACGGCCAGCTGCTGATGGAACAGATGGTGGTCGGCGACGAACTGACCGTGGCCATTCTGGGCGACGTCGCGCTGCCGTCGATCCGCATCGTGCCCAAGGGCCAGTGGTACGACTACAACGCCAAGTACATCGCCGAGGACACCCAGTACCTGTGCCCGGGCCTGGAAGGCGATGCCGAGGACGAGATCCGCCGCATCGCGCTGGCCGCGTTCCGCGCCGCCGGCTGCCGTGGCTGGGGCCGCGTGGACGTGATGCGCGACCGTGCCAGCGGCCGTTTCTTCCTGCTGGAAGTGAACACCGCGCCGGGCATGACCAGCCATTCGCTGGTACCCAAGGCGGCGCGCCAGGCCGGCATCGGTTTCGAGGAACTGGTGTGGCGCGTGCTGGAACAGACCCTGGAGGCCGCGCACGCATGAACGCGCTGCTGCGCATCTTCGTCTGGCTGTTGGCGCTGTCGGTGGTTGCACTGCCGGTGGTGGCCGTGGTCAATGGCTGGGTCGGCGCCGAGCGCTGGCCGCTGGCGAAGCTGCGCGTGCATGGCGAGTTCAAGCGGGTACCGGCCGAGCAGCTGCAGCAGGTGCTGCTGCCCTATGCGCGCGCCGGGTTCTTCGCGGTCAAGCTGCAGGATGCGCAGGATGCCCTGGAAAAGCTGCCCTGGGTGGAGAGTGCCCAGGTACGCAAGCAGTGGCCGGACGTGCTGGAAGTGACCCTGGTCGAGCACAAGCCGTTCGCACGCTGGGGCACCGACCGCCTGGTGTCCGAGCAGGGCAAGCTGTTCCCCACGCCGAAGAAGCTGTCCGACCTGGCGTTGCCCGAACTGGATGGCCCGGACAGCCAGACCGGAGAAGTGATGAAGCTGTACAGCGACGCACGTGCATTGTTCGCACCGGCCGGCGTCGATGTGCGCCGGGTGACGATGGATGCGCGCGGCAGCTGGTCGCTGGTGCTGAGCAACGGCACCGAAGTGGTGGTCGGCCGTGACGACGCCCGCTCGCGCATGCAGCGCTTCGTCAAGGTGCTGCCGCAGCTCAACCGTCAGGACGCGCCGATCGAGCGCGCCGATCTCCGCTACACCAATGGTTTCACGCTGAGCTGGGGTACCCCGGCCACGCCGGCGAAAACGCCGGCGACCCCGGCCAGAAGCACGCAGGAAAGGACATGAATCGCAAGGGTGACAAATCGCTGATCGTTGGCCTGGACATCGGCACCTCCAAGGTGGTGGCGCTGGTGGGTGAGTATTCGCCGGGCAACCCGATCGAAGTGATCGGCATCGGCTCGCACGAATCGCGCGGGCTGAAGCGTGGCGTGGTGGTGGATATCGAATCGACCGTGCAGTCGATCCAGCGTGCGGTGGAAGAAGCCGAGCTGATGGCCGGCTGCGAGATCCGTTCGGTGTACGCCTCGATCTCCGGCAACCACGTGCAGTGCAAGAACTCGCCGGGCATCGTGCCGATCCGCGACGGCGAAGTGACCTGGGGCGACCTGGATCGCGTGCTCGATGCGGCCAAGGCGGTGGCGATCCCGGCCGACCAGAAGATCCTGCACGCGATCCCGCGCGAGTACGTGCTGGACGATTCGCAGGAAGGCATCCGCAATCCGGTGGGCATGACCGGCGTACGCCTGGAGGTGCATGCGCACCTGGTGGTGTGTGCGCAGTCGGCCGCGGCCAACATCAGCAAGTGCGTCCAGCGCTGCGGCCTGCAGGTGGATGACCTGGTGCTGTCCTCGCTGGCCTCCAGCGTGGCGGTGCTGACCGCCGACGAGCGCGAGCTGGGCGTGGTGCTGGTCGACATGGGCGCCGGCACCACCGACATCGCCGTGTTCGTGCAGGGCGCGATCTGCCACACGGCCTCGCTGCCGATCGCCGGCGACCACGTGACCAACGACATCGCGCACATGCTGCGCACGCCGACCCCGGAAGCCGAGCAGATCAAGGTGCGCTATGCCTGCGCCCTGGCCCAGCTGGCCACCGCCGAAGAGAGCATCCAGGTGCCGTCGGTGGGTGATCGTCCGCCGCGCCGCATGCCGCGCCACTCGCTGGCGCAGGCCGTGCAGGGCCGTTACGAGGAGATCTTCGAGATGGTGCAGGCCGAACTGCGCCGCTCCGGCTTCGAGGAACTGGTGCGCGCCGGCATGGTGCTGACCGGAGGCGCGTCGAAGATGGAAGGCGTGGTCGAACTGGCCGAGGAAATGCTGCAGATGCCGGTGCGCGTGGGCATCCCGCAGCACGTCACCGGCCTGGGCGAAGTGGTCGGCAACCCGGTACACGCCACCGGCGTGGGCCTGCTGCTGATGGGCAGCCAGATCGAGCACCCGCGGCGGCCGTCGCTGCCGACCGGGCGCGCTGGAAGCATGTTCAAGAAACTCAAGACCTGGTTCCGCGGCGAGTTCTGACGCGGAACCCGCAACACCCGGGTCACCCCGGTGCAACACCCGCAGTACCCGCATCACAACGCAGCAACGCACTACACAACCCACACAGCCGCAACGGCAACATGACACGCGAAGGCAGGAGGCCCGACCGTCCATGCCACCGACAAGCGGATACAACGAGGACACGGACATGGCGCATTTTGAACTGATCGAAAAGATGGCACCCAATGCGGTGATCAAGGTGGTTGGCGTGGGCGGCGGCGGCGGCAACGCCGTGGCGCACATGGTCAACTCGGCGGTGGATGGCGTGGAATTCATCACCGCCAACACCGACTCGCAGGCCATCAAGAATTGCGGTGCCAAGCTGCAGCTGCAGCTGGGTACCAACGTGACCAAGGGCCTGGGCGCAGGCGCGAACCCGGAAGTCGGCCGCCAGGCCGCGCTGGAAGACCGTGAGCGCATCATGGATGCGCTGCAGGGCGCGGACATGGTGTTCATCACCGCCGGCATGGGTGGCGGCACCGGCACCGGCGCTGCGCCGGTGGTGGCACAGCTGGCCAAGGAAATGGGCATCCTGACCGTGGCCGTGGTCACCAAGCCGTTCCCGTTCGAAGGCCGTCGCCGCATGCAGGTGGCGCTGAAGGGCATCGAGGAACTGAGCCAGCACTGCGACTCGCTGATCACCATCCCGAACGAGAAGCTGATCACTGTGCTGGGTCGCAACGCGACCATGATCCAGGCCTTCCGTGCCGCCAACGACGTGCTGCAGGGCGCCGTGCAGGGCATCGCCGACCTGATCGTGCGTCCGGGCCTGATCAACGTCGACTTCGCCGACGTGCGCACCGTCATGTCCGAAATGGGCCTGGCGATGATGGGTACCGGCACCGCCCGTGGGGATGACCGTGCCCAGGCCGCTGCCGAAGCCGCGATCCAGAACCCGCTGCTGGACGATGTGAACCTGGCCGGTGCCAACGGCATCCTGGTCAACATCACCGCCGGCGCCGACTTCACCATGGCCGAGTTCGACGAGATCGGCCGCACCATCGACGGCTTCGCTTCGGAAGACGCCACCGTGGTGGTCGGCACCGTGCTCGATCCGGACATGCAGGACGAAGTGCGCGTGACCGTGGTCGCCACCGGCCTGAACCGCGTTTCGGCCAGCAAGACCCAGCGTCCGGGCGAGCGCGCACCGATCAAGCTGGTCCGCAATGCCACGACCGGCCAGCCGGAGTTCGGCGACTTCGACAACGGCGGCGACGCCGTGTCCAAGGCCGTCGGCGGCATGGGCATGGGCATGGGCCTGCGTCGTGCCAGCAGCGACACCGCGGCGGCGTCCGCACCGTCGGCCCCGGCCGCATCGGCCCCGGCGGCGGCGGAACTGCCGAACGATTACCTGGACATCCCGGCCTTCCTGCGCCGCCAGGCGGACTAAGCGGGGCGGCCCGGGGTTGTCCTCCCCGGGTTGCGCCACCATGTCCTGAAAACGCGGGCGCCGGGCCAGGATGGGCCCGGCCGCCCTGCTTCACGCGCTTTCCAGCGGCGTGCCGGTGGGTCCTGCCGGTGGCTGCAACTGGCGTTTCAGCCAGGGTAGGGGAGTGCGCGTGTTAATCTAATTTGTCACTTCCGGTCCATCCCCCATGATCCAGCAACGCACCCTCAAGAACACGATCCGCGCCACCGGCGTTGGCCTGCACAGTGGTGACAAGGTCTACATGACCCTGCGCCCGGCACCGGTCAACCATGGCATCGTGTTCCGCCGCGTGGACCTGGACCCGGTGGTGGAGGTGCCGGCCAAGGCCGAACTGGTCACCGAAGTGACCCTGTGCACCGGCCTGACCTGCAACGACGCCAAGATCCAGACCGTCGAACACCTGATGTCGGCGCTGGCCGGCCTGGGTGTGGACAACATCATCGTCGAACTGTCCTCGGCCGAGCTGCCGATCATGGACGGTTCGGCCGGCCCGTTCGTGTTCCTGCTGCAGTCGGCAGGCATCGTCGAACAGGATGCGCCCAAGCGCTTCATCCGCGTGCTCAAGACCGTGGAAGTGACCGAGGGCGACAAGGTGGCCCGCTTCACCCCGTACGAGGGCTACAAGCTGGGCTTCACCATCCAGTTCGACCACCCGATGATCCCGGCCAAGCAGTCGCGCCAGGAAATCGAGTTCTCGACGCTGGCCTACACCAAGGAAATCTCCCGGGCGCGCACCTTCGGTTTCATGCGCGACCTGGAATACATGCGCGAGCGCAACCTGGGCCTGGGCGGTTCGATGGACAACGCCATCGTGCTGGACGAGTTCCGCGTGCTCAACGAAGACGGCCTGCGCTATGCGGACGAATTCGTGCGCCACAAGATTCTTGACGCAATCGGCGACCTCTACCTGGCCGGTGGCCAGGTGCTGGGCGCCTATGAGGGCTTCAAGTCCGGCCATGCGCTCAACAACAAGCTGGTGCGGGCCTTGATGGCCGACGCCAGCGCCTGGGAATGGGTCACCTTCGACTCGCCGGCCACCCCGGATCCGGTTGAATACGCCACCCCGGCCTACGCCTGATTCCGTAGATCATTGAATTTAAAGATAAAAACGCCGCCTTTCCGGGCGGCGTTGTTGTTTCCGGCGTCGCCGACGCATTCAGTGCGCTTGGATCGTGTCAAGCCCGGTTCGAGATCACGGTTTTGTGAACCTGTTGGATCGGAAGCCTGAATTTAACGAAGTTTTAACTCCAATCTAACGACAGGCCCCCGGATGGCCGCTAGGATGCGACCCGGCCCCCGAAATGTTTCACGCCGTGGTGACACGCGCGACGGGGAGCGGAGCCGGATGCTCCGTTGCCATCAGGACCGCTTCTTCGGCTTCGAGGGAACGTCCTGCAGGCAAGCCAAGGCGTCGCGTAGCCCTTTGTGCGTGGCGGCTGAAACTGCGTGGGGGCCATTCCGGTTGTCGATCGCTGGGGAGCGTGAGGGAGTGGTGGACGCAGTCTTGATGGTCACCCTGGTGGCCTTCAGCCCGATGGAACGGGCCGCGTCGAGCAACTGGGCTTCGGCAAGCCGCAACTTGGCATGCCAGACCGGCGATTCGACGAGAAAAACGAGGTGTTCCCCGTCCACATTGGCCAGCCGGCAGCGGCTGCGCAGAGGTGGCGGCAACTGGGGGCGCAACTGCCGGTCCAGCGCGTCGAGCCACAAGGCCCGACGCAGCGGGTTCCCGCTTTTGTCCGCCATTACCGCATCCAGCGCCGGTTTCGGCACTGACGCGGGGCGAACGCTGGATTTCGGCTCAGACATGAAAACTCACTGATGGCATTCAAAAAGATCGTAATCAAAACGCGTGAAGGACAGGCCAAGGCGTCGCCGATCACGCGTTTGCGGTTCTATTTCGAGGACCGCCCCCGCGCCCTGCTGGGCAGCGTGCTCGGGGTAGGCTGCATTATCGGCCTTGCCGGCGGCATTGGCGCCAGTGCGCTGAATGATTCGCGCCTGCAGGCCAAGGTCGAGCGCCAGGATGCGGAGCTGGCCAAGGTCAAGCGCGATGCGCAGACCCAGGTCAACGCGCTGGCCGCCCGCCTCGGCGAGCTGCAGGCGCAGGCCACCCGCCTGAACGCCCTCGGCGAACGGCTGACCCAGATGGGCAAGCTGGAAGATGGCGAGTTCGACTTCAACGAGACCCCCGGCCTCGGTGATGGCGACGCCGGCGGCCCGACCAGCGACATCCCGGTCAAGGACGTCAACGCCGACTTACAGGTGCTGGAGCAGCGCTTCGCTGCTTCAGGCCGCCAGTTGTCGGTGATGGAATCACTGATGTTCGACCACCAGCTGCAGCAGAACGCCGTGCCCTCGCGCATGCCGATCCGCAACAGCTACGTGACCTCCGGTTTCGGCACCCGTGCCGACCCGTTCGGCCGCGGCGCCGCCACCCACAAGGGCATGGACTTCCACGCCAAGGTCGGTGATCCGGTGATGGCCGTGGCCGAGGGCGTGGTCAGCTTCGCCGGTGTGAAGGGCGGCTACGGCAATGTCGTCGATGTCGACCACGGTAACGGCTACGTCACCCGCTACGCGCACAATTCGCGCCTGGTGGTGAAGGCCGGTGACCTGGTCCGTGCCGGCCAGGAAGTGGCCAAGGCCGGTTCCACCGGCCGTTCGACCGGTGCCCACGTGCACTTCGAGGTGTGGGAGAACGGCAACGTGGTCAACCCGCGCAAGTTCCTCGGAGACGGCGGCAACACGCCGGTCGGCCGCATCAGCCGCGGCTGATGCCCGGGCCGGATCCGGTTGATCTGGTAGTGCCGGCCGCTGGCCGGCAACCTCATGATCTGCGGCGGCATCGCGTACCCGGCCAGCGGCCGGCATTACCGGCAAGGTTCGGATGCCATTGCCGCCAAAGGGTTGAAACCCCTCGCGCCCGTCCCAAGCTACAATGGGTGTTGCCATCGACAGGGCGCCAGGCGCCCTGTTTCGTTTGCGGCGGACGGATCCCCAGGGGGAGGCCGGGCGTCGTGTCCATCCAACCCGGTTCCTTCAATGATCAACAGCCTGCTTACCCGCGTATTTGGCAGTCGTAACGAACGACAGCTGCGCCAGCTCAACCGCATCGTCGCCAAGATCAATGCGCTGGAGCCGGAGATCGAGAAGCTGTCCGACGAGCAGCTTCAGGCCAAGACGCCGGAGTTCAAGCAGCGCATCGCTGGCGGTGAAGCCCTGGACAAGGTGCTGCCGGAAGCGTTCGCGGTCTGCCGCGAAGCCGGCCGCCGCGTGCTGGGCATGCGCCATTACGACGTGCAGCTGATCGGCGGCATGGTGCTTCACCTGGGCAAGATCGCAGAAATGCGCACCGGTGAAGGCAAGACCCTGGTGGCGACCCTGCCGGTGTACCTCAATGCACTGGAAGGCAAGGGCGTGCACGTGGTCACCGTGAACGACTACCTGGCCCGTCGCGACGCCGCGCAGATGGGCAAGCTGTACAACTGGCTGGGCCTGAGCGTGGGCGTGGTGTACCCGGGCATGCCGCACAGCGACAAGCGCGAAGCCTACGCAGCTGACATCACCTACGGCACCAACAACGAATTCGGTTTCGACTACCTGCGCGACAACATGGCGCTGTCCAAGGCCGATCGCTACCAGCGCGGCCTGCACTACGCCATCGTCGACGAAGTCGACTCCATCCTGATCGACGAGGCGCGTACCCCGCTGATCATCTCCGGCCCGGCCGATGATTCCCCGGAGCTGTACATCCGCGTCAACCGCGTCGTGCCGCACCTGGTCAAGCAGGAAGCGGAAGACGGCGAGGGCGACTTCTGGGTCGACGAGAAGGGCAAGCAGGTGCACCTGTCCGAAGCGGGCATGGAGCACGCCGAGCAGCTGCTGGTGGAAGCCGGCATCCTCGACGGCGAGACCGAAGGCCTGTACGCGGCGCAGAACCTGACCGTGGTCCACCACCTCAACGCCGCCCTGCGCGCGCACGCGATCTACCAGCGTGACGTGGACTACATCGTGCGCGACGGCGAAGTGGTCATCGTCGATGAATTCACCGGCCGCACCCTGGCCGGCCGCCGCTGGTCCGATGGCCTGCACCAGGCGGTGGAAGCGAAGGAAGGCGTGCCGGTGCAGCGCGAGAACCAGACGCTGGCGAGCATCACCTTCCAGAACCTGTTCCGCATGTACAAGAAGCTGTCCGGCATGACCGGTACGGCCGATACCGAAGCATTCGAGTTCCAGAGCATCTACGGCCTGGAAGTGGTGGTGATCCCGACCAACCGCCCGACCATCCGCAAGGACAGCCCGGACCAGGTGTTCCTCAACCGCAAGGGCAAGTTCAATGCGGTGCTGGCCGACATCGAAGAATGCGCCAAGCGCGGCCAGCCGGTGCTGGTGGGTACCACCTCGATCGAAACCTCGGAAATGCTGTCCGAGCACCTGAGCAAGGCGGGCGTGAAGCACGAGGTGCTCAATGCCAAGCAGCACGACCGCGAAGCGACCATCGTCGCCAACGCCGGCCGTCCGGGCGCAGTGACCATCGCCACCAACATGGCCGGCCGCGGTACCGACATCGTGCTGGGCGGTTCGCTGGAAGCCGAGATCCACGCCCTGGGCGAGGACGCGACCGACGAGCAGAAGGCGGCGGTCAAGGCCGAATGGCAGAAGCGCCACGAGGCAGTGAAGGCGGCCGGCGGCCTGCACATCGTCGGTACCGAGCGCCACGAATCGCGTCGTATCGACAACCAGCTGCGCGGTCGTTCGGGCCGCCAGGGTGACCCGGGTTCGTCCCGCTTCTACCTGTCGCTGGAAGACAACCTGATGCGCATCTTCGCTTCCGACTGGGTGCAGAAGGCCATGCGCATGATGGGCATGAAGGAAGACGACGTCATCGAGGACCGTCTGGTCAGCCGCCAGATCGAAAAGGCGCAGCGCAAGGTCGAGGCCCACAACTTCGACATCCGCAAGAACCTGCTGGACTTCGACGACGTCAACAACGACCAGCGCAAGGTGATCTACGCCCAGCGCGACGAGCTGCTGGACGCCGAGTCGGTCAAGGCCAACGTCGACGGCATCCGCGACGACGTGATCTTCGACACCGTCGCGCGCTTCGTGCCGCCGAACTCGATCGACGAGCAGTGGGACCTGCGTGGCCTGGAAGCGACCCTGGAGTCGGACTTCGGTCTGCAGATGTCGCTGACCGACCTGGTCAAGGCGCACGAGGAACTGGACGCCGAGGCCATCGCCGCCAAGGTCCAGGAGCGCGTCAACCAGCACTTCGCCGAGAAGGAAGCCGGCCTGGGCGAAGAGACCATGCGCGCGCTGGAGAAGCACGTGATGCTGACCGTGCTGGACCAGAGCTGGAAGGAGCACCTGGCACGCATGGATTACCTGCGCCAGGGCATCTACCTGCGAGGTTACGCGCAGAAGCAGCCGAAGCAGGAATACAAGAAGGAAGCCTTCGAGCTGTTCTCGGACATGCTGGAGAACGTCAAGCGCGAAGTGGTGACCCTGCTGGCCCGCGTGCGCATCCGCAGCGACGAGGAAGTGCAGGCGCTGGAAGCGGCCGAGCGCCAGCAGGCGCAGGCCCGCCTGAGCCAGTCGCAGTTCCAGCACCAGGATGCCGGCGGTTACAGCGCCGACGAGGAAGCCGCGCAGGTGGAAGCCGCCCAGCAGGGCGTGGCCACGCTGCAGCGCGACGAGCCGAAGATCGGCCGCAATGATCCGTGCCCGTGCGGCAGTGGCAAGAAGTACAAGCACTGCCACGGCCAGCTGAGCTGACCCCGGAAGGCCCCGCGCAAGCGGGGCCTTCTGCTTTGGCGCGGGCAATCCGGCGCGGATTCGTGATTGCGCTGGTCGCCCTGTTCTGGGCATGCTGCCCCCATGGTTTCCCCCACCCGATCGATCCATGTCGTGGCTGCCGTCATCACCGACGCCCGTGGCCGCGTGCTGCTCAACCGCCGTACCGAGAACCGCGACATGGCCGGCCTGTGGGAATTCCCCGGCGGCAAGCGCGAATCCGGCGAGACCTCCGAACAGGCGCTGGTGCGTGAACTGCGCGAGGAGCTGGGCATCGAGGCCGATGTCGGGCCGTGGCTGATGGACGTGCCGCAGCGCTACCCCGACAAGCACCTGACCCTGGAAGTGCGCCATGTGCGCAGCTGGAAGGGCACCCCGCGTGGCCGCGAGGGCCAGGCGATCACCTGGGTGGCGCAGGACAAGCTGGGCCGCTACTCGATGCCGCCGGCCGACCTGCCGGTGGTGGCCGCCTTGCGCCAACCGGACCGCTACCTGATCACCCCGGCCCCGGCCGACGATGCCAGCGGCGTGCAGCACTGGCATGACTGCCTGCAGCGCGCGGTCGCGGCGGGCCAGCAGCGCATCCAGCTGCGGCTGCCGCCGGAACACCCGCAACGGCAGGCGATGATCGAACAGGCCGTGCGCGCGCATCGTCGCGGCGTGCAGTGGCTGCTCAACCGCGATATCGCGCTGGCACGCTCACTGGGCGTGGGGGTGCACCTGGGCAGCGAGCAGCTGCATGACCTGCAGGAACGGCCCTTGCCGGAGGGGCAGCTGGTCGCCGCGTCCTGCCATGACCTGGACCAGTTGCAGGCGGCGCAGCGGCTGGGCTGCGACTTCGCAGTGCTCGGCCCGGTGCAGGCCACGGCCAGCCACCCCGGGGCAGTGCCGCTGGGCTGGGAGGCCTTCGCCGCACTGCGTGCGCAGGTGTCGCTGCCAATCTACGCCCTGGGCGGCATGGCCGCGGGACACATCACCGAAGCCCGCCGCCATGGCGGGCAGGGCATCGCCGCCATCCGCGGGCTGTGGCCAACGTAACGCCGCGCACGCGGGGTCAGATCCCTGCGCAGCAGGGCTCTGACCCCATGGCCGAGATCCGGGGTCAGAGCCCTTTTCGCTGGAAAAGGTCCGGCTCCTCCGATCACAACGTGATCCAGAAACACCCGTATTGCCGCCGCAACCCCAGCACGGTCGACGCGCGCGACACGCTGCCGGGCAGCGTCTGTTCCAAGCGCAGGCCGATCGGATGGCGCGCCGCAGGCGGCTCGGGGTCGGATTCCTGCGCCGCAGCGCTCTGACCGTCCTCCTGCGAGGCCACCAGCCCCTGTGACGGATACACCGGCACCACGTCCACCAGCGGCCGCCGCGCCAACGATTCCAACTGGCCGAGGATGCGCTGTGCGCCCGCGTCGGAAACCGCGCCCCACAGGTACAGTGAGGACAGCCGGTTCACATCGTTGCTGACGATGCCGGTACGCAGCGCCTCCACCAGTTCGCTCAGCCGCCGCGGGCAGCGCGCACCCAGGGTGTCGCGCGGCGGGGTGTTGCCGGCGGGCGCGGGCGGTGGCAATCGTGATCGGGCGCCGACGCTGTCGCAGGGCCGGTCGGTATACACGCTCTGGCCCTGCGCATCGGTGCAGCGGTTCAAGCGCGTGGACTGCGCATGGACAACGCTCGATGCCGAGCACAACCACAGCAGCAACAGGAAGGAAAGCCGGTTCATCGCCGCAGGGTAGCGCCGATCGTGGCCAGATGGCGTGCTTTCAGCCGTGCAGCAGCTTCAACACCGACGTGGTCGGCTTGGCCAGGTTCAAGGTGTAGAAGTGCAGGCCCGGCGCGCCCCCCTCGACCAGGCGTTGGCACAGCCTGGCCACCACTTCGGTACCGAACGCGCGCACCGATTCGGCGTCATCGCCATAGGCCTGCATCTTGCGGCTGATCCAGCGCGGAATTTCCGCACCGCATTGTTCGGAAAAGCGGCGCAGCTGGCTGAAGTTGGCGATCGGCATGATGCCGGGCGTGATCGGCACCTGCACGCCGAGCCGGCGTACGGCATCGACGAAATGGAAATACGCATCCGGGTTGTAGAAATACTGGGTGATCGCCGCGTCGGCGCCGGCATCGATCTTGGCCTTGAAGTGCTTCAGGTCGGCCAGTGCATCGGAGGCCTGTGGGTGGGTCTCCGGGTAGGCGCCGACCTCGATGCGGAAGGCATCGCCGTGCTCGGCGCGGATGAACTCGATCAGCTCGGCGGCATAGCGCATGTCGCCGGGGAAGCCCATGCCGGAGGGCAGGTCGCCACGCAGCGCGACCAGGCGATGGCAGCCGATGGCGCGGTACAGCTTGAGCAGTTCGCGGATTTCCTGGCGGGTGCCGCCGACGCAGGACAGATGCGGTGCCGCCTCGAAGCCGTGGTGCTGGTTGAGGTGGCGCACGGTCTCGGAGGTGTAGCTGAGGGTCGAGCCACCGGCACCGAAGGTACAGGACACGTACTCGGGGCTGTAGTCCTTCAGCCTGGCCGCGGCGCGGTCCAGCTGGCTGCGCTGTTCGTCGGTCTTGGGCGGATAGAACTCGAAGCTGATGGCAGTCATGGCACGGGCGGCGGCGGCGGGTGCGGATCAGTATATCGCTTCATCAAGATGAATGTGCGATTGCGGTGTGAGGGCGGCTCGTCCGGGGTACGCGACCGTTCGCGGCGGCGACCGGCCGTCGCTCCGGAATCGCAACCGGCGGCCCCGCGCCGGCGCCACGCTGTTCCCATCCCGGCAGCACCCACCCGACGAAGGAGCAGACGATGAAGATCTTGCTGGCACTCTGGTACGCAATGAACGCCCTGGCCCGACTGGCGATGATCGGCATGGCGATGGCCGTGCTGGGCTCCGGTTCCGCACATGCCGCCACCGGCGCGAGCGCTGGCAAGGTGCAGGTCGAGGTAGTCGGCAAGGGCCGCCCGCTGCTGATGATCCCCGGTCTCAACAGCAGCGCCGAGGTCTGGCGCGGGACCTGCCGGGCCCTCAAGGATGTCCAGTGCCACCTGGTGCAGCTGCCGGGGTTTGCCGGCGCCGCGCCGGCAGACCCGCGGCCGGCGGATTTCCTTCCGGCCATGCGCGACCAGCTGCTGGCCTATGTGCATGACCAGAAGCTGGACCATCCGGCGGTGATCGGCCACAGCCTGGGGGGCCTGTTGGGCCTGCAGATGGCGCAGGCCGAGCCGAAGACGGTCGGTGCGCTGATGGTGGTCGATGCCTTGCCGTTCCTGCCTGCGGCACGCGACCCGCAGGCCACGGCGGCCAGCGTACGGCCAATGGCTGCCCAGCTGCGCAAGGGCATGCTGGCCGCGGACGCAGTGCAATGGCAAGCGCAGTTGAAGGCGGGCCTGCCGGGCATGACCCGCGATCCGCAGCGCCAGGCCGAACTGGGACGCTGGGGCGAAGCCAGCGACCGCCAGACCACGGCCGATGCCATGCATGCGGTCATGACCACCGACCTTCGCGACAGCATTGCGTCGATCACCGCACCGACACTGGTGCTCGGCAGCTGGGCCGGCTACCAGCCGATGGGCGGCACCGAGGAAAGCACCCGCGCCGTCTTCCAGGCCCAGTACGCGAAGCTGCAGGGCGTGCAGATCGCAATGAGCGCGCAGGGTTTCCACTTCCTGATGTGGGATGATCCGCGCTGGCTGCACGGGCAGGTGCAGGCCTTCCTCGACCGCCACCCCTGAGTTTCACCACGCCTCGGAATGGACATGCCGGCTTCCTCCTCGACGGTACGCTTCTGGCTGCTCAATGCACTGGTATGGGCGCTTTATGGCGTCGCGGGACTTGGCTTGCGGCATGCCTACCTCGCCGACGCCGGAAGTGCGGGTGCATTGATCACGGTCGGCCTGGCGCTGACCCTGTTCGCGTGCAGCGGCGGCATCCGCGCCCTGGCCCTGCGCGCCGGCTGGTGGTCGCGCGGGACCGCCGGGCTGCTGCTGCGACTGGCGCTGTCGGTGGGCGCAGGCGCTGCGTTGGCACAGTTGCTGGTGAACATCGCGTTGCACGCAGCGCTGGCCTGGGGATGGGTGGACATCGGTCGCCAGGTGGCCGACTTCAGCCCCAAGGCGCTGCTGCTCTACTGGTACACCACGGCGGTGATGCTGGCACTGTGGACCGCGCTCTGGGCAAGCCTGCACAGCCTTCGCCGCGTACGCGGCGCCGAACTGGCACGCCTGCGCGCCGAAGCCGAACGCAGTGCGCTGGAACGTGACGCATTGCGTGCGCGGCTCAATCCGCACTTCATGTTCAATGCGCTGAACAACCTGCGCGCGCTGATCCTGGAAGATCCCGAGCGTGCGCGCGACATGGTCACGCGGCTGTCGCGCACGCTGCGCCAGGCGCTGGCGCACAACCGCAGCGAGCAGGTGACGTTGGCCGAGGAACTGGCGGTGGTCGACGATTACCTGGCCATCGAGGCGGTCCATTTCGAACAGCGCCTGCAGGTGCGGCAGCAGATCGATGCCGATGCCACGCAGGCGCAGCTGCCGGCGATGGCGTTGCAGTTGCTGGTGGAGAACGCGATCAAGCACGGTATCGCCAGCCGCCCCGGCGGCGGCGAGATACAGATCCGCGCCACGCTGGACAATGACGTGCTGCGGTTGCAGGTGGAGAATCCACGTGCAACCGGCAGCGAACCCGCCCATGGCCATGGCGTCGGCCTGGCCTACCTGCGTGCGCAGCTGGGCACGCGTGGCCGATTCGTGCTGCAGCCGGTCGGTGACCGCATACAGGCCCTGCTGGAGATTCCACAATGAGTGGCATGCTGCGCGTGTTGATCGTGGATGATGCGCGGCTGGCGCGGCAGGAACTGCGTACGCTGTTGTCGGCGCTGCCGTGGGTGCAGTGCGTCGGCGAAGCCGACGACGTGCCCGCCGCACGCGAGGCGATCGCCGCGCTGGCGCCGGACCTGGTGCTGCTGGACGTGCAGATGCCTTCCGGCAGCGGCTTCGAAGTGCTGGAGGGCCTGGAGGCAGTGCCGGCGGTGGTCTTCGTCACCGCCTATGACAGCTACGCGGTGCGCGCGTTCCAGGCCAACGCGCTGGACTATCTGGTGAAGCCGGTGGAGGCACCGCGCCTGTTGGAAGCACTGGAGCGCGCGCGCGAGCGCAACGTAGGGGCGAGCGGGGCGCCGGCACTGCGCAGCACGCTGGCTGCGCAGGACCAGGTGTTCGTGCGCGAGGGCGAACGCTGCTGGTTCGTCGCGGTCTCGGAGATCCGCAGGCTGGTGGTGGACGGCAACTACACGCGGCTGTGGTTCCGCGACCAGAACGCGTTGCTGACCCGCAGCCTGAGCGCGCTGGAGGCTCGCTTGCCGCAGGAGCTGTTCTTCCGTGCCAACCGCAACACGCTGGTCAATCTGCGCCGTATCCGCGGCATAGCGCCCAGCATCGGCGATGGCTACGACCTGACGCTGGAGGATGGCAGCGAGGTGGAGGTGTCGCGGCGGCAGGCGCGGGAGCTGCGCGAGCGGATGGCGCTGTAGGCGCTGCCAGCGGTTACCCTGTGCAGCGGATTCCCAGATCACGCCGCGCCATGTCCATCGTCCTCACCGATTTCGCCCGTCCCCGCCTGTTCCCGCGCGTACCGCGTGGCAACACGATCCAGGACTGCACTGCCGAACAGTTCGAGGCGCACCTCAACGCGCACGCGCCGCTGAAGGTGCTGGACGGCTATGCACCGTTCTGCAAACTGTTCGTCTACGAGAACTGGACCAGCACGCGCTGCCTGACCGTGCCGATCACCGAGGCCAACCGCCATCTGCTGCGCAGTGGTTACGAGGCACGCAATCGCGACGAACTGCCGGTACTGGTGCGCTGGTTCGAGGGCGTGGAGTCGCCGCGTGCGAACTACCTGGTGGTGATCCTGTACAGCGCCGGGCAGCTGGCCAAGGAAGGCTCGCCGATCGAGGCCGAGTGGGGCATCGTCGGTTGCATCTATACCGCCGAACCGGAAGAGGTGCCGATGGCGCCGATCACGATGATGCGCAATGCGCTGGGCGTGGAAGAGGGCGGTTCCGGCGTACCACTGGACCGCGAGGCCTACCGGCGCGCCGTTGCGTTCTGGGAGAACAACGCCAACTGGCGGCCCTGAGCGGCATTGGTCATCCACGCATCGCGTAAATGTACGGGCCGCAGTGAAGCCACGCCATGCGTGGCTGCCTGGCCTTCAGGCAGCTTTCCACTCCCACCACGGGTAGTGGTACTCGCGGTCGATGGCCTGCCAATGCTGGCCGCAGTGCGTGCAGGCAACGATGTGGCAATCGCCCCAACCCTCCTCGGCCGCCTGCAACGCGAGCAGCTGCATCTGTCCTTGTTCGATCAGGCGGCGCGGATCGAAGAACGGGTAGCCGGGATTGAGCGCGCACAGGCAGCCTGCGTGCGCCTGCCAGTAACGCAGCCGTTTCAGGGCCGCCTCCAGATGCGCCTGGTTGCTGATCAGCATGCCGCCGAAAGCGATGCCCTGGCAGCTGCGTTCGATCAGGTCCACATGCGCGGCCAATGCGTCCAGCGACGGTGCACTGAACAGTCGTGCGACGACGCGGGCGGCGTCGGTGATGCGCTCGGCGTCGCGCGACAGCAGGTCCTGCAGCAGCACATCGGCCTGCGCATCGTCCAGCCGCGGTATTGGGCGGGCAGTCCAGGGCCAGCGCATCAGCGTGCCTTGCCGATGGCGGCGAAGTGGCCAGCGGTCAGGCGCAGCAGGTCGGCCGGCGCCAGTTCCACTTCCAGGCCTCGGCGGCCGGCGCTGACGTGCAGCGTGGGCAACGCCTGCGCGCTGGCATCCAGGAACGTGCGCAGGCGCTTCTTCTGCCCCAGTGGGCTGATGCCGCCGACCAGGTAGCCGGTCGCGCGCTGTGCGGCGTCGGCGGCGGCCATCTCGCACTTCTTGCAGCCGGCCGCTTCGGCCAGCGCCTTCAGGTCGAGCTGGCCGGCCACCGGCACGATCGCCACCAGCAGTTCGTGGGCCTCGGTACTGGCCAGCAGAGTCTTGAACACCTGGGCCGGGTCGAGGCCGAGCTTGTCGACGGCTTCGCCGCCATACGATTCGGCGTGGGCGTCGTGCACGTAGCTGCGCACGGTGTGGGCGATCTTCTCGCGCTTGAGCAGGTTGATGGCCGGGGTCATGCAGGCATCGTAGCGTGGCGTAGGGGCGTTGCCTTGACCGAGGCTATTGTTGCCGCTCCGGGTGAGGATGCGCGGTGTCCGGCCGCACGCAAACGCAGAACGGGCGCCCGCAGGCGCCCGTTCCGTTCTTCGCATGCACCGGTAGTGCCGGCCGCTGACCGGCACCCCGTAGGCATCAGTAGCGGTAGTGGTCCGGCTTGAACGGGCCTTCCACCGGCACGCCGATGTAGTC
Source organism: Stenotrophomonas sp. PI_27 (assembly GCF_027854495.1). Taxonomy (NCBI): domain Bacteria; kingdom Pseudomonadati; phylum Pseudomonadota; class Gammaproteobacteria; order Lysobacterales; family Lysobacteraceae; genus Stenotrophomonas; species Stenotrophomonas sp. PI_27. Next base: position 16,333 of record NZ_JAJNOF010000019.1, on the reverse strand, counting down.
GGCCTGGTCCTGGGTCAGGGTGGTCAGCTTCACGCCGATCTTCTCCAGGTGCAGGCGGGCCACTTCCTCGTCCAGCTTCTTCGGCAGCAGGTAGACCTTCTTCTCGTAGCTGTCCTTGTTCGCCCACAGGTCGATCTGTGCCAGGGTCTGGTTGGCGAAGCTGTTGGACATCACGAAGCTCGGGTGGCCGGTGGCGCAGCCCAGGTTCACCAGGCGGCCTTCGGCCAGCAGGAAGATCGCATTGCCGTTCGGGAAGATGTACTTGTCCACCTGCGGCTTGATGTTGACGTGCTTGATGCCCGGGTAGGACACCAGTGCGTCGACCTGGATCTCGTTGTCGAAGTGGCCGATGTTGCAGACGATGGCCTGGTCCTTCATCGCGCTCAGGTGCTCGATGCGGATGATGTCGCGGTTGCCGGTGGTGGTGACGTACAGGTCGGCACGGCCCAGGGTCGATTCGATGGTGTTGACTTCGTAGCCTTCCATCGCCGCCTGCAGGGCGCAGATCGGGTCGATCTCGGTGACGATCACGCGCGCGCCGTAGGCACGCAGCGAGGCGGCGCAGCCCTTGCCGACGTCGCCATAGCCGCAGACCACGGCCACCTTGCCGGCCAGCATCACGTCCATCGCGCGCTTCAGGCCATCGGCCAGCGACTCGCGGCAGCCGTACAGGTTGTCGAACTTGCTCTTGGTGACCGAGTCGTTGACGTTGATCGCCGGGATCAGCAGGGTGCCGGCCTGGGCCAGCTGGTACAGGCGGTGCACGCCGGTGGTGGTCTCTTCGGAGACGCCCTTCCAGTCCTTGACCACGCGGCCCCAGTAACCCGGGCGCTCCTTGGCCACGCGCTTGAGCAGGTTCTTGATGACCTGTTCTTCGTGCGAGGACGAGGCGGTGTTGACCCAGTCGCTGCCGTTTTCCAGCTCGTAGCCCTTGTGGATCAGCAGGGTCACGTCACCACCGTCGTCCACCACCAGCTCCGGGCCGGTCAGGGTGCCGTCGGCCAGGGTGAAGGTCAGCGCGTCCAGGGTGCAGTCCCAGTACTCCTCCAGGGTCTCGCCCTTCCAGGCGAACACCGGGGTGCCGGTGGCGGCAATGGCGGCGGCCGCGTGGTCCTGGGTCGAGAAGATGTTGCACGAGGCCCAGCGCACGTCGGCGCCGATGTCCTTCAGGGTCTCGATCAGCACCGCGGTCTGGATGGTCATGTGCAGCGAGCCGGTCACGCGCACGCCCTTCAGCGGCAGCTCGGCCTGGTACTTGCGGCGGATCGACATCAGGCCCGGCATCTCGTGCTCGGCGATGTCCAGTTCCTTGCGGCCCCAGTCGGCCAGCGTGATGTCGCGGATCTTGTAATCACCTTCGGTGGAGAAGGTCTTGGCAACAGCGTTCATTGATGTGCTCCGGTTGTGGGCGAGCGGGTGCTCGCATCTGGCCGGGCGCCGTTGTTACAAAGCCACCTTACCGAGCCTGGCCGGGCCTCGGGGGATCCGGTCGCAGCGCCCCTCGGCAGGGGAGAACCCCCATTATATCGCGGCCTCGGCGTGACATCCGGATGACCCAACCATCGGCAGGTGGGCAAGCGTGCATGGGCTGTTAAGGTCGGTGTTTTCACGCATCACACAGGTGGAACGATGAGCATGCACGCGCGCCGTACGCGGCGCTGGACCGGCCTGGTCCTGTCGATGGGACTGCTGGCAGTGGCCCCGCTGGCCTCGGCGGTGGCGCCGCAGCCTGCTGCAGCGCAGGCCCAGGGCGTCACCGGCTACGAACTGCCCTCGGCGGCGTTGCAGGCGGTGGTCGATGCGCCGCGCGCGCCGTCGCTGTTCCTGTCGCCGCGCCGGGACGTGGCCGCGATGATGCAGATGCCGTCGCTGCCGTCGATCCAGGTGGTGGCGCAACCGGAGTTGAAGCTGGCCGGCCTGCGCATCAACCCGCGCACGTTCTCCGACAGCCGCTTCAGCTTCGGCGAGAAGCTGTGGCTGATGAACGTGGCCGATGGCAAGGAACGGCCGATCAGCGGCCTGCCGGCCACGCTGTCGATCGCCAGCCTGATGTGGTCGCCGGACCAGAAGTGGCTCGCTTTCAACCAGGTCGACGCCACCAGCGGCGCCAACGAACTGTGGCTGGTGGACGTGGCCGCCGGCAGCGCCCGCCGCCTGGTTGCGGGCTTGAACACTGTCATCGGCAGTGGCTACCAGTGGTTGCCGGACAGTCGGGGGCTGGTGGTGTTCACCCGCCCGGCGAACCTGGGGCCCGCCCCGGCCGCCGACGGCATCCCGACCGGCCCGGCCGTGCAGCAGACCCGCCAGGACGGCGGCGTCGTGTCGATCCGGACCTACCAGGACCTGCTGAAGAACGAAGCCGATGCGCGCCAGTTCGACTACTACGCCACCACCCAGCCGGTGGAAGTCAGCCTGGACGGGCGCACCCGCGCGATCGGTGCGGCCGGCATCTTCATGGGCTTCTCGGTGTCGCCCGATGGCCGCTTCGTGCTGCGCCAGCCGGTGCAGCGCCCGTATTCCTATGTGGTGCCGGTGAGCAGCTTCCCGCGCCGCATCGAAGTGATCGACCGCGCCAGCGGCACGCTGGTGCACACCGTGGCGGTGCGGCCGCTGGTGGAAGGCCTGCCGACCGGCAACGATGCCGAAGTGACCGGCGTGCGCGACATCAGCTGGCGGGGGGATGCCGATGCCACCCTGGTCTGGGCCGAAGCGCAGGATGGTGGCGACCCGAACAGGGACGCCAAGGTGCGCGACGCGGTGCTGATGCAGGCCGCGCCGTTCGACAAGCCGCCGGTGACGCTGGCCCAGCTGGGCAGCCGCCTGGCCGGCATCAGCTGGGGCCGCGGTGACCTGGCCGTGCTGACCGAATCGTGGTGGAAGACCCGCAGGACCAAGACCTGGCTGATCGCCCCGGACACTGCCAGCGCCGAACCGCGCCTGCTGTGGGATCGCGATGCGCAGGACCGCTACGCCGATCCGGGCCGGCCGCTGCTGGCCAGCGACGAGCGCGGCCGTTCGCTGCTGCAGACCAGCCCCGATGGCGGCAGCCTGTACCTGGCCGGCGCCGGCGCGTCGCCCGAAGGCGACCGTCCGTTCGTGGATCGCTTCGACCTCGCCACGGGCAAGGCAACGCGCCTGTTCCACTCGCAGGCGCCGAGCTATTCGCTGCCGGTGGCATTGCTGGACAACCAGGGCAGCTCGTTGCTGCTGAGCCGTGAGAGCCCGGACGAGCCGGCCAATTTCTTCGTGCAGTCGCTGGCCGATGCCAGCGCCGCGCCGCGCGCACTGACCCACTTTGCCCATCCGCTGCCGCAGCTGAAGGGCGTGCAGAAGGAGCAGATCCGCTACAAGCGCAAGGACGGCGTCGACCTGACCGCGACCCTGCTGCTGCCGCCGGGCTACGACCCCAGGCGCGATGGTCCGCGCCCGCTGCTGATGTGGGCCTATCCGGGCGAGTTCAAGAGCGCGGCCGCGGCCAGCCAGGTCACCGATTCGCCGTACCGCTTCAATGCGATCAGTTACTGGGGCCCGCAGGCGTTCCTGGCCAAGGGCTACGTGGTGCTGGCCAGTCCGTCGATGCCGATCATCGGCGAGGGCGACAAGGAGCCGAACGATACCTATATCGAACAGCTGGTCGCCAACGCGCAGGCCGCGGTGGATGAGGTGGTGCGCCGTGGCGTGACCGATCGCGATCACATCGCCATTGGCGGCCACTCCTACGGTGCGTTCATGACGGCCAACCTGCTGGCACACACCCGCCTGTTCAAGGCCGGCATCGCACGCAGCGGCGCCTACAACCGCACGCTCACGCCGTTCGGCTTCCAGGCCGAGGAGCGCAACTACTGGCAGGCACAGGACGTCTACCAGAAGATGGCGCCGTTCAACTACGCCGACAGGATCAAGGATCCGATCCTGTTCATCCACGGCGTGGACGACAACAACTCCGGCACGTTCCCGATCCAGAGCGAGCGCATGTTCGCCGCGGTGAAGGGCCTGGGTGGCACCGCGCGGCTGGTGATGCTGCCCAACGAATCGCATGCCTACCGCGCACGCGAATCGATCATGACCATGCTGGCCGAGAGCGAGCGCTGGCTGGAGCAGACCATCGGCCCGGCCGCGCAGGGCACGGCGAAGAAGAAGCGCTGACGGGACCGGGTAGTGCCGGCCGCTGGCCGGCAACCTCATGGACCCACGCCGCCTGAGGTTGCCGGCCGGCGGCCGGCACTACCAGATGAAACCATTTTTGCATCGCAGCACGACGCCCGATCTGGGATAGGCTTGGGGTCTGGATCCGTTGACCGAGGCCTGTGCGTCGCCGATGAACGAGTACCGCAGCAGCATCGAGTTTGCTTCTCCCGATCTTCCGCTTCGCGATGACGTGCGCCGGCTCGGCGCACTGGTCGGCGACCTGCTGGTCGAACAGGTATCGGCCGCGTTCCTCGATGATGTCGAGGACGTGCGCACCCGCGCCATCGCCCGCCGCGAGAACCAGGCGCCGCTGTCGGAGCTGGCCGAAGGGCTGGCCGGGCGCACGCCGCAGCAGGCCGAAACCATGGTGCGGGCGTTCAGCACCTACTTCCAGGTGGTCAACATCGCCGAGCGCGTGCATCGCATCCGCCGCCGCCGCGATTACCAGCGCGCGGGCACCACCGCGCCGCAGCCCGATGGCCTGCAGGATGCGCTGCAGCACCTGAAGGCGCAGGGCGTGACGCTGGACGAACTGGCGCAGTGGCTGCCGCGCATCGACATCGAGCCGGTGTTCACCGCGCACCCGACCGAAGCCGTGCGCCGCGCGCTGCTGGAAAAAGAGCAGCTGATGGTGGCCAGCCTGGTCGACAACCTCGACGGCCAGCGCACGCCGGGGGAAGCCGCCGCCGATGCCGCGCGCTTCCGCATGGCGCTGACCGCTTCGTGGCAGACCACCGACTCCTCGCCGGTGCGGCCCACCGTCGACGACGAGCGCGAGCACGTCGGCTTCTACCTGGTGCAGGTGCTGTACCGGGTGATTCCGGTGCTGTACGAATCGCTGCAGCAGGCGCTGCGTGATACCTACGGCGAGGAACTGCCGCTGCCGCGCCTGCTGCGCTTCGGTACCTGGGTGGGCGGCGACATGGACGGCAACCCGAACGTGGACGCGCACACCATCCGCAACACGCTGGATGCGCAGCGGCAGGCAGTGCTGGGGCGCTACCAGAAGGAACTGCTGCAGCTGGCCAGCCTGCTCAGCCAGTCCACCGAGCGGGTGGGCGTGAGCGAGGCGCTGCAGGCGCGTGTGGCGCACTACCAGCAGCTGCTGCCGCAGGTGCAGTCGCGGCCGCGCCATGCGGACATGCCGTACCGCCTGCTCAACGACCGCATGCGCGCACGCCTGCAGGCTACGCTGGAGGATGGCGAAGGCGCCTATGCCGGTCCCGACGAACTGATCGACGACGTACAGCTGATCCTGGACAGCCTACGCGCGAACCGCGGTGAACATGCCGGTGGCTTCGCTGTGCAACGCCTGCTGTGGCGGGTGAAGACCTTCGGCTTCCATCTGGCACGGCTGGACGTGCGCCAGGAATCGAGCGTGCATGCGCGCGCGCTGGCCGCAGTGCTGGGCGGCGACGCGGCGTGGGAGGATCTGGATGCCTTGGGCCGCGCGCGCCTGCTGGCCCCGCATGCCAGCGGTGAGGCCCCGTTGCCGAAGGGCGACGACGAAGGCAACCGGCGCCTGGACGCGGTGTTCGCCGCACTGGCTGATGCGCGTGCGCGCCACGGTGGTGACGCGCTGGGCAGCTACATCATCTCGATGGCACACGACCGCAGCGACGTGCTGGCGGTGTTGGCGCTGGCGCGCCGTGGCGGGCTGGTGGAAGGCAATGGATCAGTCCCGCTGGACATCGCGCCGCTGTTCGAGACGGTGGACGACCTCAAGCGCGGCACGGCGACCCTGCGTGACCTGCTGGCCGATCCGGTGTACCGCGCTCACCTGCGTGCGCGCGAGGACGTGCAGATGGTGATGCTCGGCTATTCGGACAGCAGCAAGGACGGTGGCATCGCCGCCTCGCGCTGGGGCCTGCAACGTGCGCAGGTGGAACTGCTGGAGGTGGCAGCCGAGGCGGGCATCCGCCTGACCTTCTTCCATGGCCGTGGCGGCTCGATCAGCCGCGGTGGCGGCAAGACCACGCATGCGGTCGATGCGTCGCCGCGCGGCAGCATCGATGGCCGCCTGCGGGTGACCGAGCAGGGCGAGGTGATCCACCGTAAGTACGGCATCCGTGCGCTGGCGCTGCGGTCGCTGGAACAGGCCACCGGTGCGGTGCTGCGCGCCAGCCTGCGCCCGCGTGCCGCCGAACCCCGCGAGGACGACTGGCGGCCGGTGATGGACGCGGTCGCCTCTGCCAGCAGCGAGGTGTATCGCGCCTTCGTTGGCCAGGCCGGTTTCATGGATTACTTCCGTACCGCCACGCCGATCGACGTGATCGAGCGGATGACGCTGGGCTCGCGGCCGTCGCGTCGGCTCGGCCAGGATGCCGCGCTGGGCAACCTGCGTGCGATTCCGTGGGTGTTCGCCTGGAGCCAGGCGCGTGCCGTCATTCCCGGCTGGTACGGCGTGGGCAGCGGCCTGCAGGCGGCGGTCGATGCCGGCCACGAACAGACCCTGCGCGACATGGCGCGAGACTGGCCGTTTTTCCGCACCTTCCTGGACGACATCGCGATGGTGCTGTCCAAGGGCGATATCACCATCGCCGAGCAGTTCTCGCGGTTGTCGGGCGACCTGCACGGCCGGTTCTTCCCGCAGGTGCAGCGCGAACTGGAACTCACCCGGCACTGGCTGCTGGCGTTGATGGGCCAGCAGACGCTGCTGGACCACGATGCGCGTCTGGCATTGTCGATCCGCCTGCGCAATCCCTACGTCGACCCGATCAGCGTGCTGCAGGTCGACCTGCTGCAGCGCTGGCGGGCCAGCGGGCGCGAGGATGACGATCTGCTGCGCGCGCTGGTGGCGTGCGTGAACGGCGTTTCGCAGGGCGTGCAGAACACCGGTTGAGGTGTCGCGGTAGTGCCGGCCGCTGGCCGGCAACCTCATGATGTTTGGCGGCACGCACGAGGTTGCCGGCCAGCGGCCGGCACTACCTCATTCTTCCGGCGACGGCGGATTCGATGCCAGCAGTTCCAGATGGCGCTGCTCCATTTCCTGGCGCAGCTGGCGGCGGATCTGTGCTGCGGCCTGGCGGCGTTTTTCGTCGGACGTTGCCGGCTGCAAGGACGGGACGGGCGTCGGCCGGCCTTCCTCATCCACCGCCACCATGGTGAAGAAGCAGCTGTTGGCGTGGCGCACGCTGCGTTTGAGGATGTCCTCGGCCACCACCTTGATGCCGATCTCCATCGACGAGGTGCCGGTGTAATTCACCGAGGCCAGGAAGGTGACCAGCTCGCCCACCGCGATGGGCTGGCGGAACATCACCTGGTCCACCGACAGGGTGACCACGTAGCTGCCGGCGTAACGGCTGGCGCAGGCGTAGGCGACCTGGTCGAGCAGCCGCAGGATGGCACCGCCGTGGACCTTGCCGGAGAAATTGGCCATCTCCGGCGACATCAGCACGGTCATGGACAGCTGGTGGGTTTTCAGTTCGGTCGACATGGGGCGATTGTATCGGCAACCGGGTAGGGCCGGCCGCTGGCCGGCAACCGCGCGATTGTTTCCGGAGGCCATGAAAAAGCCGGCCAGCGGCCGGCTCTACCAGAAAAGAGAAGGGCCGCTTGCGCGGCCCTTCGTCTGTCTTACTTCAGCTTCGCATCGGCGCGCAGGGCGGCGGCGCGGTCGGTCTTCTCCCAGGAGAAGGCCGTGGCGTTGACGGTCTCGCCTTCGCCGTTGAGGTAGCTGAACTCCTTCGGCTTGCGGCCGAAGTGGCCATAGGCCGCGGTCTGCTGGTACATCGGGTGGATCAGGTCCAGCATCTTGATGATGCCGTACGGGCGCAGATCGAAGTGCTTGCGGATCAGCTTCTCGATCTTGTCGTCGCTGATCTTGCCGGTGCCGAAGGTGGTGACCGAGATCGAGGTCGGCTCAGCCACGCCGATGGCGTAGGAGACCTGCACTTCGCAACGGTCGGCCAGGCCGGCGGCGACCACGTTCTTGGCGACGTAGCGGGCCGCGTAGGCCGCCGAACGGTCGACCTTGGACGGGTCCTTGCCGGAGAATGCGCCACCACCGTGACGGGCCCAGCCGCCGTAGGTGTCGACGATGATCTTGCGGCCGGTCAGGCCGCAGTCGCCCACCGGGCCGCCGATCTCGAACTTGCCGGTCGGGTTGATGTGGAACTTGGTGCCCTTGTGCAGCCACTTGGCCGGCAGCACCGGCTTGATGATCTCTTCGCGGACGGCCTCGATGAGGTCCTTCTGCTTGATGCCCGGGGCGTGCTGGGTCGACAGGACCACGGCGTCGATGGCCGAGACCACGCCGTTCTCATAGCGCAGGGTGACCTGGCTCTTGGCGTCCGGGCGCAGCCACGACAGCGGCGAGTTCTTCTTCTTGCGGATCTTGGCCTGCTGCTCGACCAGGCGGTGCGACAGGTGGATCGCGGCCGGCATGTAGCTGTCGGTCTCGTTGGTGGCATAGCCGAACATCAGGCCCTGGTCGCCCGCGCCCATTTCTTCCGGCTTCTTGCGGTCCACGCCCTGGGCGATGTGCGGCGACTGCTTGCCGATCAGGTTCAGCACGCCGCAGGTGGCGCCGTCGAAGCCGACGTCGGAGCTGTCATAGCCGATGTCCGTGATGACCTTGCGGGTCAGCGCTTCCAGGTCGATCCAGGCGCTGGTGGTGATTTCACCGGCCACGATGGCAACGCCGGTCTTGACCATGGTCTCGCAGGCCACGCGGGCGCGCTGGTCCTGGGTCAGGATCGCGTCCAGCACCGCATCGGAGATCTGGTCGGCAACCTTGTCCGGATGGCCTTCGGAGACCGACTCGGAGGTGAAGAGATAGCTGGACATCAGGCGTAATATCCCTTGATTCGGATGGAAAGATGGGCGCGCATGATACACGGGGTGCGCCGCCTGTGCATTGTGAACCTGTACCGGTTGCCGGTGGTTAAGCCCGTGTCGGCCTGCAGGGCCTGTCCCAGCGGGATTGGGCCCCGGGCGCGGGGCCCAGTGTTCCACCAGCGTGACAGCGGGGCGGGGGCTGCCGGGGCCGGCCGCGCAGGTCGCGGGTCCGTCGGCAGGGTGGGGCAGGCGTCATCGTTCTGCCCCGAAACCGCCATCTGGCTGCCGCCTGGCGGGCGCAGGCTGTCGGCCAATCCGGCCGCCGGGCATCCGTGGATCCGCCATGCAGGAACTCGAACAGCGCCTCCAGCAACGTTTCCCCGACTGGTTCCACGGCCGTCGCGGCCAACTGGCGCGGCCGTTGCTGCGCAGCGTCGGCCGCTGGTCGCGGCTGGACCAGATCGAAGCCTTCCTGCAGCGCAGTGCGGGATTGCGCGGCTTCGGCTTCGTCGCCGCCGGCCTGGAATTCATCGGTGGCCAGTACCAGGTGGATCCGGCCGCGCTGGCCAGGATTCCGGCCACCGGCCGCCTGTTGATCGTCGCCAATCACCCTTCCGGAGCCCTGGATGCGCTGGCGCTGCTGGACGCGGTCGGCCGTATACGCCGCGACGTGCGGATCGTGGCCAATGACCTGCTGGGGGCGATCGCACCGCTGCAGGATCTGCTGCTGCCGGTGCGCATTCTCGGCGGCAAGGCGCAGCGCGGCAGCCTGCATGCGGTGGAGCAGGCGTTGGCCGCCGAGCAGTGCGTGATCGTGTTCCCGGCCGGCGAGGTCTCGCGCCTGTCGCTGCGCGGCATCCGCGATGGCCGCTGGCAGCGCGGGTTCGTCCGCTTTGCCCGCGCCGCCGGGGCACCGGTGCTGCCGGTACGGGTGGAGGCGCGCAACTCGGCGCTGTTCTACGGCGCCTCGACCCTGTTCAAGCCGGCCGGTACCGCGCTGCTGGCACGTGAGATGTTCACCCGTCGTGGCCGCCCGCTGCGGCTGAGCATCGGCGAGCCGATGCAGCTGGGCAAGGGCGGTGACCCGGGCGCGCAGCTGCTGGCCGTGCGCCGTGCGCTTTACGCGCTGGGCCGCAACGGCGCGGCCGACCCTGCCGCTGCGTTCACCGGTCCCGAGCCGTTGGCGGCGCCGGTGCCGCCTTCGCGGGTCGCCGCCGGCATTGCCGCAGCGACCCAGCTGGGCCAGACCGCCGATGGCAAGCAGATCCTGCTGGCCACCTGCCCCGCCGGTTCCCCGCTGCTGCTGGAGCTGGGCCGCCTGCGCGAGCTGACATTCCGCCTGGTCGGCGAGGGCACCGGGCGCAGCCGCGACCTGGACGACTACGACCCACGGTACGAGCACATCGTGATCTGGGACGCGGCCGCGCAGCGCATCGCCGGTGCCTACCGGATCATGCGCGGTGCGCAGGCCCTGGCCCGGCACGGCCTGTCCGGGCTCTACAGCGCGTCCCTGTTCCGCTATTCCGACGATGCGATCACCCACATCGCCGAGGGCCTGGAACTGGGCCGCAGCTTCGTGGTGCCCGACTACTGGGGCAGCCGCAGCCTGGATTACCTGTGGCAGGGCATCGGCGCCTACCTGCAGTGCCGGCCCGGCATCCGCTACCTGTTCGGCGCCGTGTCGATCAGCGCGGCGCTGCCGCGCGAGGCACGCGAGCAGCTGGTGGCGTACTACCAGCGCTACTACAGCGGCATTGCCGGCCTGGCCGAATCGAACCGTCCGTTCCAGTACTTCGCCGCGCCGCCCAGTTTCGGCGAGCTGGATGCAGGCGCAGCCTTCGATGTGCTCAAGGCCAACCTGGCCGCGCTCGGCACCGGCGTGCCGACGCTGTACCGGCAGTACACCGATCTGTGCGAACCCGGCGGCGCACGTTTCCTTGCGTTCGGCGTCGACCCGGACTTCAGCGATTCGATCGACGGCCTGATCGAAGTGGACCTGTGCGCGATCCGGCCAAACAAGCGCAAACGCTACCTGCGCGACGCGGGGACGCCGGCATGAGCACGCTGGCGAACCTGTCGCCGCACCGGCGCGCAGTGTTCGTCTCCGACGTGCACCTGGGTTCACGTCATTGCCATGCCACCGAGCTGGCACGGTTCCTGTCGCAGCTGCGCTGCGAACGGCTGTACCTGGTCGGCGACATCATCGACCTGTGGTGGATGGCGCATCGCCGCGCCCACTGGCGGCAGTCGCACAGCGACGTCATCCAGGCCCTGCACGCGCTGCGCCGTGCCGGTACCGAGATCATCTATATTCCCGGCAACCACGACGCATCGCTGCGCCACGTCTGCGGGGTGATGCTGCCGGCCATGCAGGTGCGCCGCCGCGCCATCCACGTGACCGCCGATGGCCGCCGGTTGCTGGTCGCGCACGGCGACGAGTACGACGGCGTGACCCACTTCGGCGGCCTGCAGGAAAAGTTCGGCGACTGGCTGTACTACCGCATCCTGACCGGCAACCAGGCCTTGAATGCAGTGCGGCGGCGGCTGGGCATGCGCTACTGGTCGCTGTCGGAGTTCCTGAAGAAGCGCAGCGGCGCCGCTGAACGCTACATCGAGCGCTTCGTGCAGGCCGGGCTGGACGACGTGCGCCGGCGTGGCCTGGACGGCATCGTCTGTGGCCACATCCATCGTGCCGCACTGCTCGAACGCGATGGCCTAGTCTATGCCAACGATGGTGACTGGGTGGAGAGCCTGACCGCACTGGCCGAAGACCATGATGGCGCGCTGCGCCTGCTGGACCACAACGGCCAGACCCTGGCGGAACTGCCAGGCGCGCGCTTGTCGCAGGCAGCATGACCCGTTTCCGTAGCGTCGACTGTCGCGCGTAGCGCGCGGTTTCCGCAACCTGACGGAAGAGCAGTCGACTGGCAGTCGACTCTACAGAGGCGGTGTTCGGGAGTGAGACGGCGCGCCCGCAAGCGGCTAGCATCAGGCCATGGATTCATTGACCCAGATCGTGCTCGGCGGCGCCGTCGCTGCTGCCATCGCTCCGCCCGGCCATCGCCGCGCGGCCCTGCTGGCCGGTGCCGCGCTTGGCACCCTGCCGGACCTCGACGCCCTGTGGCTCGGCTTCACCGCCGCCGACCCGGTGGTGAACATGATCGAGCACCGCAGCTTCAGCCATTCGCTGCTGGTGCTGCCCTGGGTGGCGGCGCTGGTCTGGTGGCTGTTCAAACGCTTCGGCAACGGCCGTGTCGCGCAGTCACCGGTGCGCTGGTTCTGGGCGATCCAGCTGGCGCTGGTCACCCATCCGCTTTTGGATGCGTTCACCGTGTATGGCACGCAGCTGTGGTGGCCGTTGCGGCCACATCCGACCATGGGTTCCAGTGTCTTCATCATCGACCCGGGTTACACGGTGTGGCTGCTGCTGGGCTGCGTGCTGGCCTGGTTTGGCCGCGCCCGGCCGTGGGTGGGCAAGGTGCTGGGCGTGGCGCTGCTGATCAGCAGTGGCTACCTGGGCTGGGGCCTGATCGCCAAGGCACAGGTCGACCGTGCCGCACAGCAGAGCCTGGCCGCGATGGGCCTGGGCGATGCGCCGCGCTTCTCGGTGCCGATGCCGTTCAACACCCTGCTGTGGCGGGTGGTGGCGATGACGCCCAACGGCTACGTGGTGGGTGATCGCTCGCTGGTGGCCGACCACGGGCCGATGCGGTTCGAAGGCCATGCGTCCAACGTGCAGGCCTTGCGCGAAGCGGGAGACATCCCGGCGGTGCAGCAGCTGCAGTGGTTCAACCGTGGCTTCATGCGTGCACGGGTGGTGGACGGCCGGCTGGTGCTGAGTGACCTGCGCATGGGCCTGGAGCCGGACTACACCTTCAACTTCGTCGTGGCCGAGCAGGCCGACGGGCAGTGGCGGGCGATCGTTCCCGAGCAGGTGCGGATGGATTACCGCAGCCCGGCCGCGCGCGCCGACGCCGGTCGCCGGCTGGCCGCGATGTGGCAGCGGATCTGGCATGCGCCCGTAGCCGGTGCCGTTGAGTAGATCCACGCCATGCGTGGATGAAGGGACATCGACGGTGGCAGCCACGCATGGCATGGCTCTACTGCGTCGATCAGCGCCCGCAGCCGGTGCCGTTGAGTAGATCCACGCCATGCGTGGATGAAGGGACATCGGCGGTGGCAGCCACGCATGGCGTGGCTCTACTGCGTCGATCAGCGCCCGCAGCCGGTGGCGTTGAGTAGATCCACGCCATGCGTGGATGAAGGGACATCGGCGGTGGCAGCCACGCATGGCGTGGCTCTACTGCGTCGTTCAGCGCCCGCAGCCGGCGCCGTTGGGTAGATCCACGCCATGCGTGGATGAAGGGACATCGGCGGTGGCAGCCACGCATGGCGTAGCTCCACTGCGTCGATCAGCACCCGCAGCCGGCGCCGTTGAGTAGATCCACGCCATGCGTGGATGAAGGGACATCGGCGGTGGCAGCCACGCATGGCGTGACTCTACTGCGTCGATCAGCGCCCGCAGCCGGTGCCGTTGAGTAGATCCACGCCATGCGTGGATGAAGGGACATCGGCGGTGGCAGCCACGCATGGCGTAGCTCTACTGCGTCGATCAGCGCCCGCAGCCGGCGCCGTTGAGTAGATCCACGCCATGCGTGGATGCGGGACCATTAGTGCCGCGTCGGCTCAATACACCGTGGCGCGGCCCTGCACGAACGAATAGAAGAACACCGCATTGGGGTCGTTCTGCACCAGGCGGAACTCGCGGCGCATGCCTTCCACGGTTTCCTCGTCCACCGAGCCGGCCTGCAGCAGCTGGTCCGCCGCCGACAGCAGCAGTTGTTCCCAGAACGCGATCATCGTCTTGCGACGCGCCGGTTCGCGGTTGTCCAGGTGGATGGTCTTGATCTCGGTGTGCACGTCGCGGAAGCCGCCGGCCAGCAGCAGGTTGCCCAGCTTGGCGCCGACGAACGGGTCGCCGCCGTGGTCGTACTGGAAGTCGTTGAAGGCCATCCAGTAGCGCCAGATGTGCGGCGAGTACGGGTCGAGCAGGAACGAGGCATTCATCACCTCGGTGATGTAGACCGGCGAACCCGGTGCCAGCACGCGGCGCACTTCGCTCAGCACCCGCGCTGGTGAAGGCACGTGTTCCAGCACCCAGCACAGGAACGCCGCGTCGAAGCTGCGTGCCTCGAACGGCAGCTCGCCGGCGTCGGCCTGCTGCAGGGTGTAGCGGTCGCTGCACCACGGCGTGCGCGCCAGGTTCTCGCGCGCGGTGGCCAGCTGCGTTTCGCTCAGGTCCACGCCGGTCACGTGCAGCTCGGGGAAGCGGCGCAGCAGGATCTCGGTCTGCGCACCGACGCCACTGCCGACTTCCAGCAGGCGCCGCGCGCCGCTGTAGTCGATCTGGCCGAAGATGCTCGATTCCAGCAGCCGGGCCTGGGTCATCAGGCGCTGCTGTTCGGTGCCGGAAAATCCGTGCAGGTAAGTCGGGGAGGAAATCGGCGGGGTCATGGGGCGGGCTCTTGTAGCGTCGAGCATGCTCGACGGCTCTGGAAATTCTGTCGGGCAAGCTCGACTCGACGGCGTGGCAGTACGCTCAGGCAGCAGATGACAACGCCGGTTCCCCGGCGATCAGGCGGTCGAAGTATTCGGTGGTCAGAGCGATCTGGCTCTGCGGGTCTTCGGCGCGGTTGACCACTGCGCGGAAGGCGGCATTTTCCGGCCGGTCCTTGGCATACCAGCCCAGGTGCTTGCGTGCGATGCGCACGCCCTGCGGCTCGCCGTAGAACGCGTGCAGGGCATGCAGGTGGCCGAGCAGGATGTCGCGCACTTCCGCCAACGACGGCGGTGGCAGTTCCTCGCCGGTGGCCAGGTAGTGCGCGACTTCGCGGAAGATCCATGGCCGGCCCTGCGCGGAGCGGCCGATCATCACTGCATCCACCCCGGTCTGCTGCAGCACGTAGGCCGCCTTCTGCGGCGAATCGATATCGCCGTTGGCGATCACCGGAATGCGCAGCGCGGCCTTGATCTCGCCGATGGTGGCGTACTCGGCCTGGCCGGTGTAATGCTGGTCGCGGGTGCGGCCATGCACGGCCAGCGCGGCGATGCCGCTGGCCTCGGCGATGCGCGCGATCAGCGGGCCATTGCGATGGTCGCAGTCCCAACCGGTGCGGATCTTCAGCGTGACCGGCACGTCCACTGCGTTGACCACGGCTTCGAGGATGCGCGCCACCAGCTGCTCGTCGCGCATCAGCGCCGAGCCCGCCCACGCGTTGCACACCTTCTTGGCCGGGCAGCCCATGTTGATGTCGATGATCTGCGCGCCATGGTCCACGTTGTAGCGGGCCGCGTCGGCCAGCTGCTGCGGCTCGGTACCGGCGATCTGCACGCTGATCGGCGCCGGCTCGCCGTCATGGTCCATGCGGTGGATCGACTTGCGCGTGGTCCAGAAGCGCGGGTCGCTGATGGTCATTTCCGAGGCGGCCAGCCCCGCGCCCAGCCGTTTGCACAGCAGGCGGAAGGGCTTGTCGGTGACGCCGGCCATGGGCGCCAGCACGACGTTGGGGGCAATGGTGTACGGGCCGATCTGCATGCGCCCATTGTAGGGCGCAAGCGGCGGCCCGACCGTGCCGGGCGCGGTCCGGTTCAGGCCGATCGGCACCGACCTCATGCCGTACCGGCATCAGCAGATGCTTGACGGTTGCTTCCGTCGCCCCAAGGGCCGCGCGATGGTGGGCGGCTAACCCAGGCGCTGCCAGGCCTGGTGGGCGCCCAGGGTGAAGGCCAGGCCCAGGCCCAGGCAGGCCAGCGAGCTGACCACCCAGAAGCGCACGCCGTTGTAGCCGGGGCGGAACAGTGCCAGGCCGAAGCCCATCGTGGCGCGCAGCAGCAGCAAGGCACCGATGGCGGGCAGAACCCAGCGGCTAGCCGGCAGCGGCGAATGCCAGCCCGCGGCGGCCAGTGCGTACAGCGTCCAGGCCACCAGCATGGCCGTAATGCCGGCGGTCATCAGCGGCGGCCACCAGTGCCCGGCGTGTGCCAGCCGGACCACGCGCGGGCCGGCGCCGAAGTACCTGTACCACGCGGCGCCGAAGGCGATGCAGCCGATGTGCAGCAGGGCCGCGATGGCACTGCCGGCGGCCGCGACCAGCAACCAGGGGAATCCGTCCATGTCCTGCCCGTGCAAGGAAGCTGCGCCGATGGTGGGCGCAGGCCAGGGGACCGGCAATGCGACCGGCGGTCGCAGGAGCGGGGGATGGGCAAAAGAAAGGCCCGGGTGCCTGCGCCCCCGGGCCGTCTCATCCACGCGTGGGGTGGATCTTATCTCTTGCCGATCTGGCACCTTGGGTGCCGAGAGCCCGGC
>NZ_JAJNOF010000018.1:0-69646 GCF_027854495.1 Stenotrophomonas sp. PI_27 | reverse complement strand
GCCCAGCGGAAGCCGGCCAGCGGCCGGCTCTACCAAGCGGCAATCCGACCGGTCGCCGTACCCCCGGTAGGCGTCGACATTGGCCAACCCAACGATGGGTAGTGCCGGCCGCTGGCCGGCAACCGCGTGGTCACCGGGAACGCCCTGCGGAAGCCGGCCAGCGGCCGGCTCTACCAAGCGGCAATCCGACCGGTCGCCGTACACCCGGTAGGCGTCGGCATTGGCCAACCAACGGTGGGTAGTGCCGGCCGCTGGCCGGCAACCACGTGGTCACACGGAACGCCCAGCGGAAGCCGGCCAGCGGCCGGCTCTACCGAGCGGCAATCCGACCGGTCGCCGTGCACCGAGCATCAACGGTGATGCATCCACCAGCAATCAATCGCGTCCAACACGATGTGGATGATCAAACCGATGCCGAACAACCGCGTTTTCTTCGGCACGCACAGCCCGGCATAGACCGCAATCGCCGGTGCAGTGTGCAGCGGATGGAAACCGATGCTGCAACGGTTGGGCGCGTAGATCGGATCGGCCAGCAGGTGGTCCAGATCAATGATCCAGCCCAGCAGCATCAGCAGCCACGCCGAGGCAAAGCGCTTGCGCCAGAACAGCCATGCCAGCAGGGCTGGCACGGCGGCATGCAGGAACAGGTGGAAGATCGCGCGCGCGCTCATCGGCAACGGTGGCACCGGGCGGGCCCGGTGCCATCCATCACACCAGCGGTTCGTCGGACAGGTAGGTGTATCCGGTCAGGCCGGCTTCCAGCGCGTCCGACAGTTCCTGCGCGCGTTCCGGCGACAGCTGCGCCGCAGCCACGCGCTGCGCATAGGTCGCACGCAGTTCGTCCAGGCGGTAACCCACGTAATCCAGCATCACGTCGGTGGTATCGCCGCGGCGCTGCTGGGTGATGGCGTAGCCATCGGCATCGGCCAGCACTTCCACCGCGTCGGTATCGCCGAACAGGTTGTGGATGTCGCCCAGGATTTCCTGGTAGGCGCCGACCATGAAGAAGCCGATGCGGTAGCTCTCGCCCGGCTTCATCTTGTGCAGTGGCAGCGAGCTGTCCAGGCTCTCGTTCTCGACATAGGTTTCCACCATGCCGTCCGAGTCGCAGGTCATGTCTGCGATGATGCCGCGACGGTCCGGAGCTTCGTCCAGGCGCTCGATCGGTACGATCGGGAACACCTGGTCGATCGCCCACACGTCCGGAATCGATTCGAACACGCTGAAGTTGACGAAGTACTTGTCGACCAGGCGCTCGTTCAGTTCGTCCAGCACCGGGCGATGGCTCTTCTCGTCGTAGCTCAGGCGCGCACGCACGCCGTGGGCGATGGCATAGAACAGGTCGTCGATGCGCGCACGCTGCGGCAGGTCGATCTGGCCCAGCGCGTAGCTGGCCAGGCCTTCGGCATGGAAATGCTGCGCCTCCTGGAACAGTTCCACCGCCGGGCGCACGTCCAGCTCGTCGTGGATCTCGCGCAGGTGCCGGATCGCGGCCGGCTCGTCGTCGTGCTGGTCCGGCACGCGGCCTTCCTGTGCCTCTTCCACTTCCGACACGTTGGCGATCAGCACCGCGTGGTGCGCGGTCATCGCGCGGCCGCACTCGGTGACGATGCGCGGCGGGGTCAGGCCGAACTCTTCGCAGGCATTGGCCAGCGGCTGCACGATGTTGCTGGCATAGGAATGCAGGCCGTAGTTGATCGAGCAGAAGCTGCGCGAACGGGTGCCTTCGTAATCCACGCCCAGGCCGCCGCCCACATCGACGTGGGTGATCTTCGCGCCCAGGCGCGACAGCTCCACGAAGTAGCGGGTGGCTTCGCGCATGCCGTTGGCGATGTCGCGCACGTTGGAGATCTGCGAGCCCATGTGGAAGTGCAGCAGGTTCAGGCA
Organism: Stenotrophomonas sp. PI_27; assembly: GCF_027854495.1. Taxonomy (NCBI): domain Bacteria; kingdom Pseudomonadati; phylum Pseudomonadota; class Gammaproteobacteria; order Lysobacterales; family Lysobacteraceae; genus Stenotrophomonas; species Stenotrophomonas sp. PI_27. The sequence goes on along the minus strand of NZ_JAJNOF010000018.1, from coordinate 67,759 downwards.
GTCGGCGTACTCGGTGTCACGCAGCGACTTCCACAGGTCCAGCAGCTGGCGCGGCGACAGGCCGAACTTGGCCTTGTCGCCACCGCTGTTCTGCCACTTGCCGGCGCCCAGCGAGGCCAGGCGCATGCGCACGCCCAGGCCCGGCTTCACGTCCAGCGCCTTGGACTCTTCCAGCACCAGCTTCAGCTCGGACGGCTTCTCGATGACGATGAAGGTCTGCAGGCCCAGCTTGCGGCCGATCAGGGCCAGGCGGATGTACTCGCGGTCCTTGTAACCGTTGCAGACGATCAGGCCACCCGGGCGCGACAGCGCCAGCACGGCCATCAGCTCGGGCTTGCTGCCCGCTTCCAGGCCGAAGCCTTCGCCGTGGTGGCTGGCCAGGGTGCCGGCCACGCCGCGGGTCTGGTTGACCTTGATCGGGTACACGGCGGTGTAGCCGCCGCTGTACTCCCAGTCCTGCTGGGCCTGGGCGAAGGCCGCCTGCAGCTTGCCCAGCCGCTGGCCGAGGATGTCCGGGAAGCGCACCAGCAGCGGCAGCTTGGCACCGGCCGCGCGCGCAGCGTCCACCACCTTGGGCAGCGATACCACCGGGCCGTCCGCCCCGGTCGGTCTCACCACCATGTGCCCGGCCTGATCCACGTCGAAGTAACCATCCGCCCAATGCGGGATCGAGTAGGTCTTGCGGGCTTGGTCGAGGGACCAATCGGTCATTTCAGTCGGCCTTGTTGGCAATAAAAGGGGGGGCATGATAACGCCTATATGCCCACAGGTTCGTTATCATGCGCGCCCGCGCCCGTGACAGGTTCCAACCTGAACGGGCCGATCCGTCCGGATGTGGCATCTGTGCCACGCGGCCCCGCCCGCCAGCCCGGCTCCACCCCTCCGAACAGGACCGTTTTCCCATGACTGACAGCAACAACTGGTACATCGAACACTTCGAGCGCACCGGCTCGGCCATCGGCTACCGCATCACCGGCAAGCTGGACGAGGTGCAGTCGCCGTTCCAGAAGATCGAGATCTTCCAGACCACCGACTGGGGCAACCTGATGACCATCGACGGGGCCATCATGCTGACCAGCAAGGACAATTTCTTCTACCACGAGATGATCAGCCACCCGGTGCTGTTCACCCACGCCGCGCCCAAGCGCGTGGTGATCATCGGTGGCGGCGACTGCGGCACCCTGCGCGAAGTGCTCAAGCACACCGGCGTGGAGAGCGTGACCCAGTGCGATATCGACGAGCAGGTCACCGTGATGGCGCGCAAGCACTTCCCGGAACTGTGCGACTCCAACGATGACGCCCGCGCCGAGCTGCTGTTCGATGACGGCGTGGCCTACATGGCCAACTGCCCGGCCGGCAGCGTGGACGTGGTGATCGTCGATTCGACCGACCCGGTCGGCCCCGGCGAAGGCCTGTTCAACAAGGCCTTCTACGAGAGCTGCTTCAAGGCCCTGAAGGACGACGGCATCCTGGTGCAGCAGTCCGAGTCGCCGCTGATGCAGCTGGAACTGATCAACGAAATGCGCACCGAGATGGGCAAGGCCGGCTTCGGTTCGTTCAAGACCCTGCCGTTCCCGCAGCCGTGCTACCCCACCGGCTGGTGGAGCGTGACCATGGCGCGCAAGGGCGACAGCAGCTTCGACTTCCGCCAGGCCGACTCGGCCGCCAAGACCTTCAACACCCTGTACTACACCGCCGCGCTGCACACCGGTGTGCTGGTGACCCCGCCGTTCGTGCAGGCGGCATTGAAGGGTTGATCCAAACAAAAACCCGCGCTGGCGACAGCGCGGGTTTTTTCCTGTTCCGGTAGTGCCGGCCGCTGGCCGGCAACCGCATGTAACGATCAAAGCGCCCAGATACCGGCGATCACCGCCACCACCAGGCCCCACTTGATCAGCTGGTAGGCCACCACGCTGCGCTCGCGCAGCGCCTTGGCCTTCAGGCGCACCTTGTAGACGCTGCCAAAGGCCTTGTTGACGCCGCCGGTCGGGTCACCCGGCAGGTTCGGCGATGCACCACCGGCCAGCAGCGTGGCCGCCACCGCGCGGTTGAACAGCCCCGGCAGGCCGAAGCGCAGCGGGCGGGCGATATCGCAGAACAGGATCACGCGGTCCTGCTGCGTCTCGTTGTGCGCATGGTGGATGTAGGTCTCGTCGAACATCATCCACTCGCCGTCGCGCCAGCTCTTCTTGATGCCGTCCACTTCGATGTAGCAGGCATCGTCGTTGGGCGTGCTCAGGCCCAGATGCAGGCGCAGCGAGCCGGCGAACGGGTCGCGGTGCGGGCGCAGCTCGCTGCCCGGTGGCAGCTGCGCGAACATCGCCGCACGCACGTCCGGGATCGACTCGATCAGCGCCGTGGTCTTCGGGCACAGCGTCTTCGCCGACGGATGCGACGGGCCGTACCACTTCAGGTAGAAGCGCTTCCAGCCACGACGGAAGAACGAATTGAAGCCGGCATCGTTGAACGTGCTGGAAGCAGCAATCTTCTGCGCGTCGCGCAGCGCCAGCGCCTCGTCGCGGATCATCTGCCAGTTCTGGCGCAGCGGCTCCAGCTGCGGGAACTCCTTGCCCGGGTCCAGGAACGGCGTGGTCGGCACCTTCGAGAACATGTACATGACCACGTTGATCGGGGCCATGAAACTGGAATGGTCCAGCAGCTGGCGCGACCAGCGCGCGCGGACCTTGCCACGGAAGTGGATGTACAGCACGCAGGCCACGAACAGCGCTGCAATGACGATTTTGATGATCAAAGCACTTTCCTCCAGCCGCGGCCGGAACGGGAAACGGGGCGATGCACGGCCTGGCGGCCAGCACCGATGGGGAACGCGGCAGGGGACGGGGACGTGCCGGAGGGGGGCGGCCGCCGATGTCGCGGGTTAACAGCTTATGGTCGGCAGGGCGTGCGCCGGGGTCAAGCCGGACGTGCGTGGCGTTCAGCGCGCCGCCGATGAATGGGCTGGAAGTGCGCCCAACTCATTGACCCAGCGGGGCAAACCTTATAAGTGAGACAGAATTGTCCGATTCTGCGTGACGAACTGTTCCAGCCACGACCCCGACATTTCTCTGACAAATCGTGGAATAGCGAACTGGCGAGTACTAAAATTAACGAAAACTTAGTAACTCCCTGTAACACCGGTTCGCTTGACGCATTGCGCCACCCACCGGGTCGTCCGAGACCCCGACATGTATCTTCCTGCCCTGCCCCCCTCCTCCTGCGCCGATGGTGCCACCTCCCCGCTGCTGCTCAAGCGCGGCGAGCGTTTCCTGGCCCCCGACGTCTACCGCACCTGCCTGGACGGGCGCGAGGCGGTCATCAAGGACTATTCCCGCTACCGCGGCACTCCCGTTTCCCTGATCGCGCGGCTGATGGTGCGCCGTGAAGCACGCATGCTGCAGCGCCTCGGCGGCTGGAAGCATGCCCCCGCGCTGCTCGGCACCCTCGGTGGCCTGGCGCTGGGCATGGAGTTCATCCCCGGCCAGACCCTGAGCACCGCGCAGGCCGTCGGCAATGACGTGTTCGAGCAGCTGCAGCACGCGCTCAGCCGCCTGCACGCCGCCGGCATCACCCACAACGACCTGCACGGCACCAACGTGGTGGTCAGCGGTGGCGTACCGGTGCTGCTGGACTTCACCTCGGCCTGGCGCGCGCCTCGCTGGCTGCGCCGCAATCCACTGAGCCGGCAGATGCGCCGCAGCGACATGAAGAACCTGCTGAAGATCCGCCAGCGCGTGACCGGCCAGGCGCCAAGTGCCGCGCAGGCCGCACTGGTGGCCGACCCGGGCTGGGTCGCCGCGGTGCGGCAGGGCTGGAAGCGGTTCTATAAGTGGGCCAAGCGCCGGTAAGCGCCGCGTCTTTCGGGCGCGATTGATCGCGCGATGGGATGGGGCAACGTCGTTGGGGCTGGACGCCCCGACGGGGATGATGCTTCGGCGGCAGCGTGCGCCCGACCAGGTAGAGTCGACTGTTAGTCGACTGCTCTTCGTTCCGAAGCCGGAAAACCCCGCGCTACGCGCGCAAGTCGACTAACAGTCGACTCTACCTCGTCGCATTTCGGCATCCCTGTCGTGTGCCGGCAGCCCGCGGCGCGCTTACAACGCGTCCGCGTCCAACTCGCCGGTACGGATACGCACCACGCTGCCCAGGTCGTACACGAACACCTTGCCGTCACCAATCTTGCCGGTGCCGGCGGCCTTCACGATGGCCTCAACCACCGCCTCTACCTGGTCATCGGTCACCGCCACTTCCAGCTTCACCTTCGGCAGGAAATCGACCACATACTCCGCGCCGCGGTACAGCTCGGTATGGCCCTTCTGGCGACCAAAGCCCTTCACTTCCGTCACCGTGATCCCGGTAACCCCACGCTCGGCCAGCGCTTCGCGCACGTCGTCGAGCTTGAACGGCTTGATCACCGCCATGACCATCTTCATCGTCTATCTCCTGTCTTCCGGCGTGGAGGATAGCGCCTGAACGCGGCCCGTGCGAAGCCGCTGCCGCCTGTCCGGGCAGTGGGTGCCGGCAGTATCCTTGTGCCCGAATGGCCTGCCCGCGCCGGATGCACGGGCCCACCCCCACGGAGCACCCCATGATCGACCTGAATCAAATCGATGACCTCGCCCGTCGCCTCAGCGACCTGGTGCCGCCGGGCCTGCGCGAATCGCGCGAGGAACTGCAGGCCACCTTCAAGAGCGCGCTGCAGGCCGGCCTGGCCAAGCTGGACCTGGTCACCCGCGAGGAGTTCGAAGTGCAGCGCGCCGTGCTGCTGAAGACCCGCCAGAAGCTGGATGCACTGGAAACTGCCGTGCGCGAGCTGGAAGGGCGCGGCGCCGCAGAATGAAAAAAGGAGGCGCACTGCGCCTCCCGTTTACAGATTATTTCCCGGATGGGCCCTTGCAGCAAGGCCCACCGGACGCCCTAGACTCGCCGGCCTGTCGATCCGGCAGCACAGAGAGGGGCAGCAGCCATGGCGCAGGACACCGATTGGACACCCGTTTCGCATGACACCTGCGACCAAGTCGCCGGGCCGTTCTATCACGGCACCCGCGCTGATCTGGCGGTGGGCGAGCTGCTGAGCGCGGGCTTCCGCTCCAACTATCGCGACAGCGTGGTGATGAACCACGTCTACTTCACCACGATTGCCAAGGGCGCCGGGCTGGCTGCGGAGATGGCCCGGGGTGAGGGGCGACCGCGCGTGTATGTGGTGGAGCCGACCGGGCCGTTTGAGGACGACCCGAACGTGACCAACAAGAAGTTTCCCGGGAACCCGACGCGGTCGTATCGGAGTGCGCAGCCGTTGCGGGTGGTTGGGGAGATTGTGGAGTGGGAGCTCTACGACGCGGAGTTCGTGCGGCAGTTGAAGGCGTTTGTTGCTTCGGGGAGTGGCGAGATCATCAACTGAAGAAGTGGAAGATCGGCACGGCCACGTAGCCCTCATTTGCAGGGCGAGCTACCCGGTAGCTCGCCCTTCAGCCGTCGCATCGTGGAGTCGAGGGCTCCAAGGAACGACGCATCGCCGTCCGTCACAAGCGTGCGCGCGCGCACCAGCATCACTTCAGCCCAGTGGCAATTTTCGGTCCCGCGCAACGAGATGAGATGGGAAGCGAGGCGCTGCATCGCTGCGGGGTCTCCTCTCGAAACGCCCTCTTCCATCCACTGCCTGTACAGCGCTGCATTGCCTATCTCGCGATAGTGATTCTCGACCAGCGCCTGAGCGTAACTGTCACCGGCTCGGGCCCTGGCTTCCATCTGCGCGGCGGACTCGGGGCCGTAGCTTCCGCTTCTGCTCCCTGCGATCACATCGCTGGCGGTGCCACCGGGTTTGGTGCAAGCCAGAAGGCATAGCGCCATGCTCGTGAACAAGACCAGTCTCACACAAGCGTTCATCCCGCATCCCCGCATTTTGGGCCGCTCCCCTGATACGGCGTGATCCTAGGTCGGCCGAGTTCAGCCATCAAGCCGGCGCATGACCGGACCCACGCATAGGATCAGGAGCCTCTCCAGATCCACGTTCAAGCCACACGGGCAAGTCTGCTACGGGTCACTGGCCGGCCACTGATCCACTGGAGATGCCCTGCGCGAGCCAGTGTCCGCTCCCGGCCAATAACTGACATATGGGACAACTGGCAGTTCGTCGCGGCCGTGGCGGGCCAACTATCACTTGACCGCTCTTTGTTCTCCCGCATGCTCTTCTATACTTGATGAAAGGGGGGAAGAACGATGTTCGAAATTACTGGCGCACAGGTCGCCGACCTCAATGACGCCGATCTGCGGACACTCGTCGCACGTCTTGCTTTGGCAGAGTTGCGGGCGCAGGGTTGCCCCAGTTCGTCGGTGACCGCTGGCGGCAATCAGGATGCGGCCGATGGCGGGCTTGATGTCCGGGTCGAGTGCCCGTCCGCACTGCTGATGCCGGATTTCGTACCGAGCCAGCACACAGGGTTTCAGGTAAAGAAGCCCGACATGCCGGCGAGCGCAATCCGAAATGAGATGCGTCCTGGCGGCGTACTACGGCCGGTCATCGCCGAACTCGCTGCTCGCTCGGGCGCCTACATCATCGTCAGCGCGCAAGGGTCGGTCGCAGACAAGCCGCTGAGCGATCGTCGCGATGCGATCCGGGCGCAGCTCAACGATCTGCCTGAGGCCGGGCAGTTGCATAGCGACTTCTACGATCGCGACCGGCTGGCTACATGGGTCAATCACTATCCCGGGATTGTCGCCTGGGTCCGCATGCGGCTCGGCATCGGTATGTCGGGCTGGAGCAGCATCGGCGATTGGTGCGGCGTCGGCGTGAGCGAGGAGACGCCCTATCTCTTCAACGACAAGGCTTGCCTAACTGATGAGCGAACGAGCGACCGCGAGCAACTCACCATCGGCGAGGGTCTCGCCCGGCTTCGCGTCTCTCTGACCCAAGCTCGCCAATGTATCCGGTTGATCGGCTTGTCCGGTCTCGGAAAGACTCGTCTCGTGCAGGCACTGTTCGAGGATGGTGTCGGCGAGGCGCCGCTGGACCCGGGGCTTGCCGTCTATACCGACTATTCGGTCGAGACTGACCCGGCCGCCCGGGACATGGCGCGCCAGCTAGTTATCGCACGGCAACGAGCGATCCTGATCGTCGATAACTGCAATCCGGCGACGCACAGCGAACTTGCCCGCATCTGTTCGGAAGCGGGGAGCCAGGTCAGCCTCCTCACGGTCGAATATGATGTTCGCGACGATGAGCCCGAGCGTACCGAGGTCTTTCGCCTGCAATCAGCATCGCCCGAAATGGTGGAGCTGTGGCTGGAAAAGACCTTCCCAAATGTGACGCAGGTGGACCGGCGCACGATATCGGAGTTCAGCGACGGCAATTTCCGCGTGGCGCGCGCCCTCGCCGAAACCCTCGGGAAAGGCGAGACCCTGGGGAAGCTCAAGAGCCGTGACCTCTTCGAGCGGATTTTTCACCAGCGCAACGAGCCCGACCGGGATCTCCTTTCCGCTGCCGAAGACCTTGCGCTGCTCTATTCGATCGAAGGCGAAGACACGTCGGAAAGCGGCGAACTTGCGCGGATTGCTGCTATTCGCGGCGCTTCAGTGGCGACGATATATGCGGCGCTGAACACGCTTCGTCAGCGCGGGATCGCGCAGCTGCGCGGACGGTGGCGCGCGATCCTGCCGCACGCGATCGCCAACCCGCTCGCCGGGCTCGCCCTCGAACGCATGCCCCCTGCCGATTTCGATCGCTTCTGCGCGTCGCTCACGGGGCGGATGCAGAAGTCCCTTTCGCGCCGCCTCGGCTATCTGCACGACAGCGCCGAGGCACGGGCCGCGGTCGAGCGCTGGCTCGGTGCCGACGGTCTTCTTGGCGATCTCACGGCGTTGGGCGAAGACGGCCTCCAGATCATCACGAATATCGCTCCGGTCGCGCCCGATGCCGTGCTCGCAAGGATCGAGCGAGACGTGGCCGGGCCGCGCGGCGCCGAGACACTCGATCCACAGTCGAGAGACCGATGGCAGTGGATACGGTTGATCAAGCTCCTCGCTTACGATCCACCGCTATTCGACCGCGCGGCGACATTGCTTGCCCGGTTCCTTTCCGCCGAACCGCCCAATCACAACAACAACTCGGCGTCGGACATGTTCGCCGAGCTGTTTCACCTGTACCTGTCCGGCACCAAGGCTTTGCCGGACCAGCGGCGATCGCTTGTGCGCCGGTTCGCGCAATCTGGTGATCCGGCTTTGATGCGCTGCGCCGGCGTCGCCCTCGATGCGCTGCTGAACGCGCACAATTTCAGTTCATCCAGCGACTTCGACTTCGGCGCCCGGTCACGCGACTATGGCTGGCACCCGCCGACCCATGGCGACATCTGGGCCTGGTATAACGGCGCGGTCGACTTGGCGGTCGAGCTTTCGCCAATCATCGAAAATGCCCGGGACCACCTTGCCCATAGCGTAAGGGGGCTGTGGCATTTCGGCGCCTGTCACGATGCGCTCGAACGGGCAGCGACCCACTTCTCTTCCGAGCGGCCCTGGATCGAGGGGTGGATCGGTTTCCGCACAGCGCTGCGTTTCGAGGGCGACGCTATGCCAGATGAGGTGCGCGCGAGTCTCATCGCGCTCATCGACCGCCTGAAACCCACCGATCTTCTCCATCAGGCCCGTGCGGTGGTACTGGGGCGCAGCAGTTTCGGCTGGGATGTCGCTGACGGTGATGTCGACGACGGCGATGTCATGAAGCCGTACGAGCGCGCCTCCCAGCTCGCGAAGGAGATCGGAACCGCGCTCGCGCACGACCCGGAGACGCGCGCTGCCTTCATCGCCGAACTGCTCGTCGAACAACATGCGCAGCGCGCCTACGAGTGCGGCATCGGTCTGTCGGATGGCGCCGCCGATCTTGATGCGATGTGGCGAGAACTGCTGGGCCTCTTTTCTGCCGCCGATGTAGACAGCCGGAATGCGACGGTGCTGGGCGGGTTCATCCATGGCGCACACGCCAGGGATTCGGCCTTCGCAGACGCCGCGCTGGAGGATGTGATCGAGAATCCCGATCTCGCCGCGAGCTTGCCCTATCTTCAGGGGCGTGTTGGTATCGATACCCAGGGCATTGCGCGGCTTCGGCGTGCTATTGAGCGTGGCGTCCTGTCGGCGCGGACTTTTCACAGCATCGCCAATGGCAGCGTCTGCGAGTCTCCACCCGACGCGCTTGGCCCGCTGCTCACCGACATCGCCAGTCTCGCCGACGGCGTGGAGATCGCGCTCGATATTCTTCACATGCACTTCTACCGCGATCGGGAGGAGGGCCGACAACGCGCTCCATCCTTGATTGCCGTCGGCCGTGAGCTGCTGCTGCGCGCCGACTTCGGGAAGAAACAGGCGCATCGCGATCTCGGGCTGCATACCGTCATTCGGGTCTGCTGCGCCGGACCTGATGGCGCGGCGACGCTGCGCGAGATCTGCGCGCGGGTCCGGGCCGGGCTGGAGACCGTCTATCTCTCGTCCTACGATCTTGGTTATGTCTTGAAGGCGCTCTTCGAAACGCATCCCCTCATCGCTCTCGACGAATTCCTGCTTCCCGAGCTCCGGCCGAGGAATCGAGGACTGTTTGAGCGGGACTTCGGGTCTGGCACGCCGGTGGAAGATGTCGATGCCGAGACCCTTGTTCAGTGGGCGAATATCTATCCGGATCGGCGCTATCCGCTGCTTGGCAAAAGCATCTCCATGTTCAAGCGGCGGCAGGGCGAAGAGGAGAATGGTGTCTCCACGCTTTTCCTGGAAATATTGGGCCACGCGCGAGACAAGCGGGCGTTTCTCGGTGATATCTGGTCGCGGTTGCATCCGCGCAGCTGGAGTGGCTCGCTCGCCGATATCCTTGTTCGGCGTCGCGCAGTTATCACAACGCTGGGTGACAATATCGGAGGCGAGGTTCGGCAATGGGTCACCGACATGCTGCCCGAACTGGAACGCTGGATCGAACATGAGAGCAAGCGCGATCGGGAAGGCGAGCAGAGTTTCGAATAGACGCTGATCCGAGCGTCCTCAGTGGGGCTCTGACGCCGATCGCGGCTCTCGCGGAGTCTTGGGCCGGACCCGCCGCCCTTTGCATTTCTGCCCGACGGCTTCGCGCTGGGCGAAGGGCCGATTTTGGCACACCACTGCCGAACGGCTGCTTAGGGTCGCATCACGCCCAGCTTCTCGAGCTAGGCGAACGCTGGCCAATCCTTCTTCTGTTCAACCTAGCGATTGATTCGAAGCTACGCGCCTGCGATCTGGTTAAGCTTCGGGTATCTGACGTCTCGCATGGCGGCCAGGTAGCACCCCGCGCAATCGTGATGTAACAAAAGACGGGGCAGCCTGTTCAGTTCGAGATCACCCAATCGACTCGCGAGGCCATTCAGGCTTGGATCGCCCATGCCAATCTCAAGGCCTCGGATTTCCTATTCCTCAGCAGCGTGGCGGAATCGCCCCGCCTGTCGACGAGGCAGCACGCCCGGATCGTCCATCGCTGGGTGGAAAATGCCGACCTCGAGTCGGGCTCCTACGGCACGCACGTGATGCGCAGGACCGAAGCTTCGTTGATCTACCGACGCACGCGAAACCTTCGGGCCGTTCGGCTCTTGCTTGGGCGCGCGAAGCTGGGGAGCACCGTTCGCTATCTGGGCATAGACGTCGAGGACGCCTTGGAGATCGCCGAGCGGACTGATGTCTGAGCCCGGAAAGCCGGTCCTCGACCTGCAGAATGTCGAGGATCGGCCAAAAGCGGAGACTTGAATTACACCTTCCAGACTTTGCTGCCTACGGGCACGTCAGTCTTATCGAGCCCAGTGAGATGGACGATCAGTTTCTAGCCTTCAGGTCGAAAATGGTCGAGACGAAGCTCCGCTTGTGCTTGCAATCTAGTGCCACCCCGACGCTCGACGATGACGGTAAAAACGGGGTTGCTCTCACCATACGGGGGCGGCAAATCGGGCGCCAGAACCAACCCTCGACCGGCGAGCAAGAAGCAGTCCTCGACACTTAGTAAAAGTTCTATGAGACCTCTCTCGGAATCGTGCGTACGACCGCTTTGCGCCGAAAGGGAACTTTAGTGCTGCGGGCACGCCGCGTCCGACAAAGCGTCCGCTTCCGGCCATAAAGCGGACATCTCGCTCCGGCATGCCTGCGCTAGATCTACACAATGTGCGGGAACGCGGCTTGACCAACCATTACAGCCCAGCTTGAACCCGAACTAGCTCGAAGCCGCCATCGCAAAAATCATCGTTGCCCGCCAATGCTCGATACAGCTTGGCGAGCCAGTGGTTGGGACCTGAGACTTCCTCGAAGTCGACTGCTCCCTCGATCAGCTTCTCCGCGACGCGCTCCGCATTTTCACTAGAACCATAAGCGCGACGAAGCGCGGGATACTGCCCACCCAGATGCTCGAGACCCATCCGCCTGTAACGATCAGCGAGGTCAAGCTCGTTGAAGTGCGCGCGCAGATGCCTGAAGGTTCGGAACGCCATCCCCACAGGTCGCGTCAGTCTGTAGGAGAGGATCAGGGCGTCCGCCTCCATGCGCGCACGCACAGTCAGAAACTCCATATTCGGAATTACATCGTAACAAGGGTGCAGGAACATCCGTACCCTCGTCCCCTCGTCCAGGATGCGATCTCGTTTGCGCGTGTTGCAGACCGCACAGCTCGGAACGAGGTTCTTCGGGAATACTGAGAACTCGGGATACTGCTCCTTCGGCAGATAGTGGTCGAGCGTCGAGGATTCGCTGATCCCGCAGAACGGGCAACGCGCGACGCTGATCCGCTTCAGGAGATTGCCGCGGAGTCTCGCCATCGGCTCGGTCTCCACGGTGAACGCGTGACGCATTGCCTCCTTCTGCGGGTCGGTTAACGCGGCTTCGTCTAGCTCGCCCACCTCAGGGACCGCACTCTCGTAGCCCTGACAGGCGGCCAGCACCTCCGCGCGCGCCGCCTGCATCCGGCTGCGTCGCGGTTGGTGCTTGGCCGCAGCGATCTCATCGAACAAGTTCGTCGCATCGACTGCGAGCATTGGAATCGAGCGCATCCGCTACTCCTCGATCTCATCGCGAATGCTTAGAACGTAGGAGCGTGCTGCGAAGCCGAGCTTCCGACCGAACGCCTCTTCGATGCTCTCAAGCGTGCTCCGACGCGCCAGTGCGCTCAGCGTCTCGTGCCAATCGGCTGAGCCGTCACCAAGATTAAAAACCTCCTGAGTGATGACGCCAATGCTTTCTGCGAAGGTTTCCACACTTGGCGCCACAACGCAGCTCTGGTCAGCTGCTCGCCGCAGCACCTGGACGTATTTCGCGGGAGTCTCCTGCAGGACGACCGGCGAGTGTGTGGCGATAATTGCATAGCCGTCGAACGCCTCCAGGCAGGCTCGCACGCTCTTGAGAAATGCAGCGAGCAGCGGTGGATGGAGGTGCGTTTCGGGTTCATCGATGAGAACTAGGGTGGGCTCCGATCCCGAAATGTGCGCTGTGAGTTCGGTGACAATCTTAAGAACAACCTTGTGACCGCTGCTCAGTCCGCGGAATAGCTCACCCAGCTCCTCGTCGTCGCGATTGGCGTAGAGTTGAGTCAATCCGATGCGCTGGAACGATGGGTCGCGCAGGAGCGGCTTCAATATCTCCAGTAGGTTCCCCATACGGTCGGCTTGGCGGACGCGCTCGAGCGCCGACAGGTACTCTGCCTCGATCTCCGCCGGCGTGCGCAGCCGATAGGCCTGCTCACCGTTTAGCGAGTCATCGTCCGATCGTTCTCGAAGGCCGCAATAGACGTATCCGAATATTTCTCCACGCTCTTGCAGCCTCTCCTTCTCTGCCTCGGTGCGCCCAGGGATGACGAAGGTGTCGAACGCGCTATAGGACACCACGACCACGGTTTTAAACGGTGGCGCAATGCCGACGAACCGACCAGCTGCGTCGTCCAACACGTCTCTTTTGCTGCCATAGCCGTATCCGCTCGCCACGATCGCGAGGTTCGAAAGCAGCCGAGTCTTGCCAGTGCCGTTGTATCCGATCAGAGCGTTGATGCGGTTCGGCAGCCGACCGCGGCGCCGAAAATCGAAGTCGACTGTGAAGGCATTCGACCGCTGCGCCACCTGTGTCTTGAACTTGACTCTAAATCCCGCGTTTCGGCGTTTCGTGGGAAGGGTAGGTGCACGCAGCAATCGGGCGGCGTCACCAATCGTCCGCTCGGCACCGCCAAAACGCAACAATGAAACCCGATACGCCTCGCTATCTTCGATGCTGGCCTTGATCTCGTCGTCGAACGCAACATCTCGAAGACCTATCAAGTACGGTTCGAAGACGTTGCGCCCGAGTTTATAGATTTTTTCATAATAGTCGAGGTCGGCACCTAGCGACGCGTGGCCTTCCGGCAATTTAAAGAAAGGCCGCTTGGGCATTGCGGTGTAGCCACTCGTGCGACCCGCCTCGATGATCTTGATATTGCCGAGAACATGACTCTCTTCGGCCGACACATGCAGTGTGACGTGGAAGGTGGTCTTATAGCCATAATCATCCCAGTTGTCCTGCACGAGCACAGCATGGGGGTAACGATTGGTCGTGGGCGAGTCGCCTGACCTGAACTTGACAACAAACCTCATTCCAATATACCCCTCATGTCGGATTTTACCGTTGAACCAATGGCACAGGTACTTTCGGTCAGCCGCCGCGCGCTTGATCACCAGACACGCGGGAAAAGCATCATGGGCGTCCAATGCTCATCTCAGTGATTCTGTGCCGGGAGTACATGCTCACTGAAACTCAAGTGCCCCGGCCAAGCTTAAGCCAGATACTGACATATTGAACACTTCCTGTCCTGCTCCGAGAACGGACAGCTGCGCGCCACCTGCAGCGTCTGTTGTCGGCCAGAAGCGGACGTCAGGGAACAGAATTATTCTGCGCTCAACCTCGGAGTCAGGTCACGACGTCGAGAGTACTGATGAAGATAATCTACAAGTCACAATGTCTTGCTCCGTTCAACATCTCGATCGTATTTCAGGCCGAGCGCATATGTCTTGGCTAAGTCCCACTTGATGTCGGTCTCGAGCACCCTGAATGAGGGGCCGAAGTACTCCCAAAACACCCACTTCGCCTTTGGCTCCCAGTACTCAGTGATCAAATTGGTGATGCTTTCTTCGTCCCGAAGCCGATTGTGCAGCTCATGTATCAGCCGAAGCGGCGCCTTGTGGAAAACACTCATCTCGACTCGATAGACCTTGATGTCGCACTGAGCTACTCCGGGTTGGCTCATCAAGAATCGCGCCGCAGCTTCGGCGCTATCAGCGGCAAAGACGCAAGTTGAACGCGAGGGGAGTCCAGGTGGTCGCATCCGTTCGAGTTCTGCAACGACGTTCAAGTAGTAGCAAGTTGGCGAACTTGCAGTGATTACGTTACCGGCGACCAAATCGCTGGTAGTTGCGTGAAAGAGAGTCGCGTCGCTGTTTGACATTAGGGCCAACTTGTTTTTTAGCGCCAAATGCTAGTTCAGTCTGGTGGGCATGGGAAGCCGGATGACGTATGGATCCTCTTTGGGTAAAAAGTGGGCGCAGGCACTGCGGCCAGATTCCCACCCAAAACCGAAGACCGCTTTCGGCCAGGAGCGGACATCAATCGCAAGAGTCTTCCTTATCACGGAACACCGGCACGAGAGTATGAGCCCCGTCGGGCCGGTTTGATGCGCGATTCTCAAGCTCGACCCTTGCCACGCTACTGCAGGATGATTGCAGGCTATTGGCCTTGGTCTACTCCAGAAATTCGTCACTCCCGCCTTTCCGCCTGGATATGGATAGACGAAACACCAGAAACCAAGGAATGACTGGACCAAGCATCCAGCTCTTCTGCAATTGAGCCACTCAAGAGCCATCCGCGGCCGGTGCACTGAGCCGAAGCCAGGGCAAGAACCACAAATTCAGGCCACGATTGCGCGGCATGACGGGAGCAGGCACTCACCACGAAGCCACCCTTGTGATAGGGCTCGGCGTGGAGATTGCTGACTTCAAGACCTGCTTGCTCAAACATCCGCGCCGCGAGCTTGAGAGTCGCCTGCTGCGATGTGCAATTGGTGAACAAGCGCCAGTACAACTCCATGAGTCCACAATCTTCCAAAAGGCCCTCTGGGCGCGGTTGCGCTACTTATAGCAGAAGGCGTGCACGACCTTTCCCCTCTTGCCACCCGAGGTGCCTGCATCAAGGAACAGATGGTTGAAGACCGCCCACGATTTGAACAGTGAGCACCCTGGCATGAATCCCGAGAAGATCACCTTGAGCTGGGGCCGGAGAATCGAGAAGTCCTTGGTCGGTCCTCTATGCTCCTGTCGCGCGCCCCATCAATGCACAGGCTGCGCCTTCCGCGCGCTTGAACCCCGCCGCAACAGATACAACGCAACCAGGAACGGCCACAGCGAGTTGATCGACGAGAACAGGCGCTGTGTCAGCCCCCTGAACCCCTCCGGATCCGCTCCCACCACGTTCAACCAGAGATAGACGATGCTCGCGATGCTCACCACAGCGGTCACGGCATACGCCCTTCGGTTGGCAGACCACGCGCTCAGTTCGATGTGCGACATCGCCGGTGCAATGATGTTTGCGATACCAATGGTGTAGAAGCCGTGCATCGGATGGCCCATGGGCCAGAGCCCGTTGGTCAGCATGGAAATGCCAAAGACCAACCAGCAGATTGCACCTACTGCAATCCGGCGACCGGACTCCCGCCATACCCCGATGGAGAACGCCACGAAGCCCATACCGGAGCCGATAGCCGCGATCCTGCCGCAGATGCTTGCAAGCGTTGGCGCCTGCAGCAGCTCGCTGGCGTGCTGCGCAAGCGGGTTGTAGCCCGGCGCGAACAGGGCGGCAACGCTGGTCCAGAACAGGAACCACGGAAGCG
The DNA here is from genome assembly GCF_027854495.1 of Stenotrophomonas sp. PI_27. NCBI lineage: Bacteria > Pseudomonadati > Pseudomonadota > Gammaproteobacteria > Lysobacterales > Lysobacteraceae > Stenotrophomonas > Stenotrophomonas sp. PI_27. The sequence continues at coordinate 51,879 of NZ_JAJNOF010000018.1, read as the reverse complement.
GGACCAGACCCGCACAGAGAAGCAGTCGGCTGCGGTGTGACACGTATAGTGGTCCTTGTTTGGCCTGCGCCAGTGGGTGGAATCCGTTCAAACGCCGCAGAACCTTCCTGATCGGGGCAGGGTGGCTCCGGCTGACTACAGAGGTAGTCACCTTCTGCGCGACGCCCTAAGGGGTCAATAGGCAGAAAGTCACTCATGCCCGCAAGCGATGCAGACAACAACCTCATCATTCTGGTCCAGCCTGAGCTTCCACCATCTCTGGCTGTAAAGTCGACGTGTCCCATGCTCAGGTTTGCCATGTCCGCCATCGACCAGAATGACATTGTCGGTGCACAGCACGAAGTGCAACAGCTTCTTGGCCGTTGCATTCTGCGACTTCAGCAGTGCGAGCAACTGATGAAATCCATGCTCGCCTTTCAGAAGTTGTTCGGTACGCCGGAAACACTCCCAATGGCTTTGGACAAGCGCAAAGCAGAGATCAGCGGCAAGACCATGGGGGTGCTGGTAGGTCACCTGACTGCCGAATGCGTGGTCAAAGAGGGCAGCGAAGCCCCTGGCGGCCCATCGGGTTACGACAGCAATTCAAGCTTCGTCGCTCTGCACATGGGGCTAGAGTTTCCAGAGCAATCCCATGCAACGCTGCAAGCCGACCTGCGCGAACTGGTGAACCTCAGGAACGTGCTCGTTCACCACTTCATCGAGCAATACGATATCCAGACTGTCGAAGGATGCCTGAAGGCACAGGCTGCACTCAGCCGTTCCTACGCTCAGATCGACCGCCAGTTTCAACGGCTGCGTGCACTTGCGGCAGATGTTGCGCAGGGAGCGAAAGCCTTTGCGGAGCTGGTTCACTCTCCCCAGTTCCATGAGTTCATGGTCAACGGCATCGCGCCTGATGGGCAGATCCATTGGCCGCTCACAGGTATTGTCAGTGCGCTGAGACAGGCCTTCCGAGAACGGGCGATCGACGGCTGGGTGAGTGTGGACACAGCCGTTCGCTGGGTAGCAGAGCACCACCCGGAACAAACCCCCAAGAAGTACGGCTGTGCCCGATGGCGGCACGTCATTCACGAATCTCGTCAGTTCGAACTGCGCCACTTCGCGCACCACGGCCAGTTCGGGGCTTGGTTCCGCGAGCGGCCAGATTCGACTGGCTAGCCAGGCGCCGCTATTGGTAGTAGCAATACGCTTTCGCCTACCAAGTGCTGTCGCATTTGCCGCTCCCTGCGTCTCTAGCGGAAGGTTCTGACGACTCCGTTCCAGAAGTGCCGCTGCGCCAAGCACGCCAAGGCTCTCGCCGCTTCCGGTGCTATGCGACAATGCCAAAAGCGTCTCGGGTTTTGGCGGCATTGACCCCTACCCGTTGGCATTCCGCACAACAGCAGGTAATCGTTACTGCGCCACCGTGCATCGGTGGTCGGGACTCGAAAACCCGGATTGCTAGACGTAAGTTTGCGCTTGCCAGCCGGCACCACCGCGCGTGGTGCCGGCTGGCAATCCGTCTGCCGGCTATGGCGGGCGGGGCGTGGGGGCCTCGTGCCCGCCGGCTTTGTCTAGCAACCGGTTTTCGAGCCACGCCCTGTCCGCCACCTTTATCGGTGGCGGCTTCTGCCTGCATGCACGGAGCCCGCCATGACCACGCCGCACTCCCCTCCCCCGCGCCCGATCCAGGAAGCGCCGTCACGCGCTCCGAGCCCTGACCCCAACAGCCTCATCGCCATCCTGCACGCCATTGGCGCAGGCGCTGCGGCCGATGGCCAGCCCTGGCCCGAGCGGCATCATCTACGCAGCCGGCAGATGCAGTTGTCCGACGCCGACTGCGCACTCACCGGCCAGCGCATCGTGCAGGAGATCCTGCTGGCGGCCGAGCGCACGCGCCAGAACGGTGAGCCCGAGCAGTACGTCGGCGACCGGGTGATGGAGGGGCTGGTGATGGCCGATCTGGCGCTGACCGCCTTCATCCACGAGCGGATGCGACCCAAGGACTGAGCGCACGCTTATGGCGCGGACCTTTCTGCCTGTGTGCGGGGGCGACGAATGAAGATGCACGGCCTGGCCGCTGCGGTGGTGTGCATCGCAGTGATCGGCGCGATGTGGGTGGAGTGGCCCGAGCCCGCGGGCGATCAGGTGTGGGCCTACCAGAAGCTGCAGCCGGCCGATTACCGCCTGCTGCACAGTGATGCGCGCGGCTTCGTGACCGCGAAGGCCCACGAGGGCTTTGAACTGCACGCGCGCCATGCCGGGGCGACGTCCTTCGAGATCCGCTGCAAGGGCGTGCTGGTGATGGAGGTGGAGAACGCGCCCTCGCGCGTGCTGATCCGCATGCCTGCCGATGCCCACTGGCGGGCACCGGATATCGAACGGCTGCGCATCAGCTTCGAGCGTTGGCTGGATCTGCACCAGAGCCAGGGGCGGTTGCTGGTGGAAAGCGCGGGGCCTTCGTGGGTTGAGGCACGGTTTGGGCGCTTCAATGGGTTGGTGCTGGATGAGCAGCGGTGTCTGCTTGGGGCGCCAGCCCACCGCCAGGCCGCTCCCACCAATTACCTCAGCGCTGAAGTGCCTTCGTAGGCTGAAGCTCACAGTTGCGCTGTGCCTGCACCGCAAGGGGCACGGCAACCGGTCAGGGGCCGAACCCAAGTGCCATTGCAACCACTTTTCCGTCCCGAACGTAGAAGCATATGTTCGATCCGCTTTCCGAGAATCCACAGGTGCGCTCGACCTTGAAGCTGCCCAGCGTTGCCTGCTCTGTGTCCCTCTGACCATACCCGCCTGCTGCGCTGGCGGCCTTGGACGCCGGGTCACCCATGGCAACGCCTTTCAGCTTCACGCCGCGCAAGCTCTCGATTCTGCCCGCAGCAGGTTGCCCCGCGCTGATCGATGAAACGCGGATTTCATCGATGGTTCGGAACTCCGGAGCGACGTCAGGGTTGGAGGTCATCAGCACCTCCAATCGGGTAGTGGGATCCAGGTACCTGCGCCGCATCAGTCCTGCCGCGTCCACGACCATCTCGCCATCACCATAGCGGCGCAGGACATCCCGCTCGCTGTAGACATGCGGGATGAAACTTCCGTCGCGGAAGGCTTTCGATACAAAGTCCACACGTGGACTTCCTGCGGGAAAGCCTGCAGCTGCAGGCAACATACCCAGCGCAATCAAGATGAGTCTGCGTGTCTTCATGACAACTTCGTCCATCCATCTGAAAGAATGATCACAGAGCATTCGTGACTCATGTGCGGATAGCCCACTCGTTCCAGAGGCGCATCACCATTTCAGATCAAGCGGAATGCTCTCCGCGACACAGATTTTCCGCAACGCCGCCTCCAGCTTGCTGCCGTTGTCCAACGTTCTCAGTGTCACTGCAATCCCACCAGTGATCCCAAGCTTCCTCTGTGCACTTTCGGAGAGAGACAGCTCAAGCTCCATGCGCCGCAGAGAGATATGCACCAGACCGCCATAGCAAGGCTCAAGACCTCCACCGACCTCGATATGGGCGTGCGCCATGCCCAACTCTTCGTCCTGGTCGTCATACGCCTTCGCGTTCTGCAATACCACGTAACGAGACGGATTCGTCGAGCTGTCGGCCAAGCCAACTACGATGCAGTAGTCATCTTCCTCTATGGAAACGACTTCGGCCGTGAATCTGTACATCCCCCGGGTACTCCCTATATGTGGAAAACTCAATGTCTACTCCGCCGCTGTCCTGGTGCCGCTCTCAGGTTGCCCGTCACTGACCATCCGACCGATGTTGCAGTCGCTCCAGCCGCCGCATCCGCTTTACTTCCTTGCCTATCACAGGGTCGGATCGCAGCTCGTTCAGCAGCATCTTCGCCCTGGGGCTGCGGGACTTCTTCAGGGCGAGCAGCAGTAGCACCCGCTTGAAGCCAGCGTTGGAATCACTCGCCAGCCTGATGACATCATCAATGACGGTGTCGTCGGCTGCAGCGGACAGGATGCCAGCGGTCAGATAATCGATCTGTGGCGGTAGCGCCAGCGTGTCACTTTCATAAATTTCAACCAGGCATGGCCACCACGTTCGCGCGCCGGGTGTGGCCAGGGCGCGCAGAATTCCCTCGCGCACGCGCTCTGGATACGGGATCAGTGCATGCGCGAGAAGCACACGCAGGGCCGCATCGTTGTCACCCTTCCAGCCCACAAGGTCCCATACGGAATCGACATTCATTCCGGACCCGCGAAGCTCCCGGACCAGTCCGGCCTCCGCTTCCGCGAGGATCCCGGCGGCTTTCATCCGTTGTGCCTCTCTTTCCTGCTCACGCCGTACGAACTCCGGATCGGACATCAGCCTGTCCATCAGCTGTGAGGCGGTGATGCGTTCGCTCATGCGTTGATCTCTCGAAAGAAGTAGCGGCCCAGCGGACGACGCCAGCACATCATTCCCACTGCGTTCTGCACGGATGCGAAGTTTCAATCGCTCTGATCGCTCTTGCGACTTCTTCGCGGGGACTTACTGCTGGCGACAGGACCATTGGGCCGAGATTGGATTCAATGGGCGCCGTTTTGTCCAGCGCATCATGCAGAAGAGGCAGCACTGGACGAGCTCGACACCCCAGCATCGCCAGCATCCTGGAGGCGTAGAACCGGCCCACATCCCCATCCATCTCCAACAGAGAGGCGATCTCTCGCACGCTGGAGAGACTGGCTTCATCAAGCTGTCGTTTCTCGAGACTCGACAGACATTCAAGTAAGGCTCTCATGGCCAAGGCCCTTCGATCCGCGTTCGGCTGTGCTTTCAGCTCGCGAACCGACAGCGCAACACGCCGATTCACATCCATGAGGTCAACATGGGCACCACAGCCCTTTTCTTCGTGGATGGCCAAGGTCGATGCAGAACCAAGCCCTGTCTCATGACCATCACCGTCGTCGCTAATCGCACTGACCGGGCCAACCAGGCCAAGCCCAACAGCGAGGGCAACGCATACAGCGGCGCGTGTGGAACCGCTCCGCATCCGAGAATCGGCCCCGTACCGGATAACACTTAAGATAGATACAGGAACCATTGCCACTCCTCTTATCTCCCCTACTCCATGCCAGCCTTCCATCAGTGAACCTGCGCAGGCGCAACCCGGTTGCCCGACGTACCCCGGAATCGCGTAGGTTGAATCACCTGCGATCGCTCGCTCAGGTCCACAACGACATCGTCACCCGAGAACGTCAGCCGGAACCGGAGCGCGTTGATGTTTCCGATCTCGTTGTAGTCGAAGACAAAGGTGTTGCTGCTCTCCCATCTGCCACCTACTGCTACGGGCAGACCGAAATTTCCATTGCCTGACACGCGCGGAGTGCCATCCAACCCAACCGGCCGGGATGGCTCGTGGCGGCTGTTCAATTCAAGTTGGAGCTGCGCCACCTCTGCACCCGAGAACGTGAGCATCAGCGACTTCGCGCCAAGCGGGTTCTCCGACAGTACGTACCGCTTGCCTGACACCGTGCGTGCCAGTGGCGGCATGAACGATACCGGCGGGGGCGGTCTTGCCGCGTCGCTCACCGCGGCCGCCAACCGTGCCACCGCCGCCGGATTCTCCGGCAAGGGCTGGTCAGACGTGAGCGACGCAAGAATGAAGGCGCCAATATCGCCGGGTCCGAACGTCCCGCCGGTAAACACGACGACGATATTCTTCTCTGGACTTACGCTGATACGTTGGCCACCGCGGCCATTGGCCTCGAACAGCGACGGCTTCCTGTCCGGCTGCAGCCAAAGACCGTACCCGTACTGCTCGTCGCTACCTTCCAGCTGCGCCTGCGGTCGGACCGCAGCACGCATCCATGCTGCCGGGACGAGTTGCCGGCCTTCCCAACGGCCATCGTTCAACCAGAGGTAGCCCAGCTTCGCCATGTCCAGGGGCTCAAGGTGCAGATCGCCCCACCCATACGAAACCCCGTGGCTATCGGCTGGCCAGGCCGCATGGGTGATGCCGAGTGGGCCAAACAACTCGCGACGGGCGAAGTCAAACGCACTCTGGCCCGTCGCCTTGGTGATCGCCGCAGAGAGCAGATGCATGCCGCCGGAGCAGTATTCGAAATGGCTGCCGGGCGCGTCGCGCATCGGCAGGTCCAGCATGAACCGGCTCCAGTCGCTGCTCTGCCTCATCCGCGACAGCGTGATTTCGCCCTGGCTGGCATCGCAGTCCAACCCGGAGGACATCGTCATCAGATGCTCGAGTGTCACTCGCTTCTTCCGTTCGTCCAGATTCGCGATGCCCTGGGCGGCGAAGACCGACGTCAGCGGCTGGTGCAGTTCCAGCGCGTGCTTGCCGATCGCGATGCCCGCCAGCGTGGTGGTGACACTCTTCGTCACCGACGCAACATCGTGGTACTGCCCTTTCTGGAACGGCCAGAAATAGGCATCCACCACCACATAGCCGTTGCGGATGATGGTCAGGCTGTGGATGGGCGTCTGGTGCGCGCGCACGTAGTCGAAGGCGTTGGTCAGTACCTCCGAATCTATCCCTTGCGCTTCCGGGGAGGAGTGGCGCCATTCCTGGGTCGGCCAGTAGGGTTCCTGCGCCGCTGCATCGGGGATGCCTGCGTAGCCGGAGGCCACCACGGACATTACGCACGCAGCAACGAGTCGTATCGAATATCGCACGGGATCTCCTGGGCACTGACGGCGGAGGGCACTGCGTCGCGTTGTGGATCTGCCAGCCGCCGTAGAAGGGCACGGGGCCGGCCAGCGCCGATTCTGCCACGGTAGTGGGGTGAGTCCATGGCGGTGACTGGGCGCCATTCGCCCCGCCTGCGAGCCCATCCGTATTCTTTTGTGTTCGGCCGATGCTCGATCATCAAGGGCGGCGCCAACGTCACGGGCGGTCTGTACTGACCGAAACCGAGCCGTCCTGCCGCATGCGGACGTTTACGTATGCGTCTGGCGGCGGTATCCGGTCGATCGACGCCCCTGCGGGGAGAATGTCCCAACTGGTGATCGGGCCGCAGACTGTCCTATGCACCAAACGGCTGCTATCCAACCCTCGCTTGGCAAGCTCGGCCACAACTACTTCAGGCGGCTGGCGGTCGAAGCCCTTGTAGGCGGTGCACGTCTCTCCCGTCTGGTCAATGGGATACGTTGAACTCTCCACCTCATCCCGGCACCCCGGCAGGCCCATGGCGAGCGAGAGGGCCATCAGTACTCGAATGCACTGCATTTCAGCTCGCTCCTTTCCTTCACTGCCCTGTAGTACGCCTTGTCTGACGCAACACCTGCGAGACCGCCATCGCAGAGCCGCGCTGCACAGATCATTTGCCCTCGATGCGCACGCTGCACCCTTTGCAGGCAGAAATACCCCGAGACGCATTGCCGGCAAACCCCGATAGTCCCACGCAGATTACCTGCCGCATCATCAAGCGCCCCTCCGCAGGAAACCACACATGAGCCTGGCGCTGGTCCACAGCCGTGCCCGCGCCGGGGTCGATGCCCCGCTGGTGCGGGTGGAAGTGCACCTTTCTGGCGGCCTGCCTGCCACCCAGATTGTCGGCCTGGCCGAGACCAGCGTGCGCGAGTCCCGCGAGCGCGTGCGTGCCGCCCTGCTCTGCGCGCGCTTCGACTTTCCGCAGCGGCGCATCACCTTGAACCTCGCGCCCGCCGACTTGCCCAAGGAAGGCGGGCGTTACGACCTGGCCATCGCGCTGGGCATTCTGGCGGCCAGCGGCCAGGTCGATCCGCAATCGCTGCTGCAGTACGAGTTCCTGGGCGAGCTTGGACTGACCGGCGAACTGCGGCCGGTGGCCGGAGCGCTGCCGGCGGCAATTGCGGCGGCAGACGCCGGGCGCATCCTAGTGGTGCCTCCGGGGAACGCCGCAGAGGCAGCTTTGGCCGAGCATGCCGATGTGCGGGTAGCGCGTACGTTGCTGGAGTGCTGTGCCGGGCTGGGCAATCCGCGCCTGCTGCCACCCGTTGAGCGCGTGGACACGACGCCGTTGCCGCTGCCCGATCTGGCCGACGTGCGCGGGCAGGCGCATGCGCGGCGCGCGTTGGAAGTGGCGGCCGCCGGTGGGCACCATCTGTTGTTGATCGGCAGCCCTGGCTGCGGCAAGACGCTGCTGGCCTCGCGCCTGCCCAGCCTGTTGCCGGATACCGAAGAAACCGAGGCACTGCAGCTGGCCGCGATTGCCTCGGTGAGTGGCGAAGGGCTGGACCCAAGACGATGGCGGCAGCGGCCCTTCCGGGCACCGCACCACAGTGCGAGTGCGGCGGCGCTGGTGGGTGGGGGCAACCCACCCTGCCCCGGCGAGATCTCGCTGGCCCATCACGGTGTCCTTTTTCTCGATGAGCTGCCCGAGTGGAACCGAAGTGCGTTGGAAACTCTGCGTGAGCCGCTGGAATCCGGCCACATCCGCATCGCCCGCGCGGCGCGCAGCGTGCAGTATCCCGCGCGATTCCAACTGGTGGCTGCGATGAATCCCTGCCCGTGCGGCTGGGCCGGTGACCGCAGCAACCGCTGCCTGTGCAGCGACGAGCGTATCAACCGTTACCGTGCGCGGGTGTCTGGTCCGTTGCTGGACCGTATCGACCTGCATATCAGTGTGGCGCGCATGGACGCAGTGGAGTTGCGGGAGAGCACGCCGCTGGGGGAGCCCAGTGCTGCGGTACGTGCACGGGTGGAAGCCGCCCATGCCAAGCAGCAGGTGCGTGGCGGGCTCAACGCGCATCTGCCGCCGGCGGCACTGCGGGCCTGTACCCGACTGAGCGAGGCAGATCAGGACATGCTGGAACAGGCCATCGAGCGCTTGCAGCTGTCGGCGCGGGCGATGCACCGGATTCTGCGGGTGGCGCGCACGATTGCCGATCTGGCGGGTTGCGAAACGATCCAGACGGCGCATCTGGCCGAGGCCATTGGCTACCGGCAGTTGGACCGCGGGAAGGCGAGCACGTAATCGCAGCGGGCAGAATCAGGCCGCGTCATGCGGGCACACGTTCAAAAAGATCCGGCAGCCATTCCGGCTTGAACAGGGAAGCAGGCTGTTCTCTCATCTCTTCTACGCGCCACCATTTCCACGCCCTGATCGTGGCATTTTCCTCCTCCGTCCATCCGTCACGCTGGATGTCGGGCTGGTTGGGGCTGCGGACCAGAAAATACACTTCCAGCCATCGCGCGGGCGTTGATCGGGCGACCGCGTAGACGGCATCGCGCTTTTCCAGCCGCACGCCTATCGGCAGATCCAATCCGGTCTCCTCCCTGAGCTCACGCCGTGCGGCGTCCGCATATCCCTCCCCGGGCAGAAGCTCCCCACCCGGCGTAGCCCAGAAGGGAGCGTGGTGTTCATCGTGATACCGGAACAGCAGCACCGCATCCTCAGCAACGATCACAAGGCGTGCAGATCGTCTGATTTCCATCGTTTCCCGTCCTTACCGGCCCGCCCCAGAATAGGCCAAAAGCAGGCGGACCGAGAGAAAGCCATCAACGCGTGTCGATTCCTGGCCAGTGATTCACTTTCCCGGCGTGGGCGCTTGTCGCCGGACGGCAACGGACGCCATGCGGCGGCTGACAAGGCCGAAGAGGTCCTGCAGTTCGGCTGCGCGCTCGGGCGTGCTGTTGCTACCGAAAAGCACACGCGCCAGCGCGGCTTCACGGGTGTCATGCGGGAACCGCAGGCGGTCCCGGTACACCTTCTGGCACACCAGCCAGGCCCGGCGCAGCCCACCGCCGGGCAGCGGGCGGACCACGCGTTCGTAGACCTGCCAGAACTGGTATTCGCCCTGCAAGTCGATCGCCGGCGCCACGGAAAGCGCCTGCCGCGGCCGTCGTGGGCCGCCGATGCCGAGCAATCGGGTTGGCGGGGTGTGCTGTGCCATGCCAACAGGATGACCCAGCAACATTGTGGGAACCTTGCGTCGCTGCCAGAAAACCCCTGTTGTTTGCGCAAGGCGGGGTTCTAGGCGGGTTTTGGGGGTCAGAGCCCTTTGCTGCGCAAAAGGGGTCTGACCCCGATCATGGGATGGCTGCGGGGTCGGATCCCTTTGCGCAGCAAAGGGCTCTGACCCCACCCTCGCCGCCTCAGAACGCCATCGAGGTGCTGAACATCAGCTGCCGTGGCGCGCTGCGCTGCAGGGTCTGGTAATCCCCCGAGAACGACGAGCCGGCGATGGTGGCGGTGCCGATGTTGTGGCGGTTGAACAGGTTGCTCACGTCCAGCCGCAGCTCCAGGCCGGGCACGGCGCTGTCGGCACCGAAGCGGTAGGCGGCATAGGTATTGACCTGCCAGAACGTCGGCACGCGGATGTCGTTCTCGTAGGTGAAGGGCTGGCGCAGGTACGAGGTACTGGTGGCCCCCAAACGCCAGTCACCGAAGTGCGCGGACAGGTCGCTGACCAGCGAGATCTGCGGGTAGCCCGGCTGGGCGTTGCCCTTGATCGGGTACACCGTGTCGCCCACCACGAAATCGCTGTCGTAGTACGAACGGGCCACGGCCACGCCCTGGTAGAACTGCAGGTGCTCAGTCAGGTCGGCGGTGATGCCGAGGTCGGCGCCGATCACGTGCATCTTCGGCATCAGCCGCACGGTGTTGATCTGTGCGAACTGGGTGCCGATGGCGGCCGACAGCAGGCGGTTGCGGATGTCGTTGTAGAACACGTCGCCGGTGATCGTCAGCCGGTCGACGCGATGCGAGGCGCCCACGGTCAGGTTCCAGTTCTTCTCCGGGCGCAGCGTGCCGGCCACCCGGTCGAACTCTTCCTGATCGGTGATGGTCCAGGCCGAGGCGGTGTAGCCGATGTTGCCGCGCTGGGCGACCCGATAGCCGTTCATGGTATTGGCCAGGTCGATGAAGGCATCGGTGGATTCGGTCGGGCTCCAGAACAGCGAGACATGCGGCAGGAAGTTGCTCTTCGCGCGCAGCGTGCCGTTCACCGGCCGGTCCTTGGCGTCACCGAGCCCACCTCCACTGGTGCGGAAGTCCACGGCCTTGAAGCCAACGCCCAGCTTCAGCGTGTCGTTCAACACGATGTCGTCCTGCAGGTAGAACTGGCGCGAGCGGGTCATCCAGCTCGATGCGTTGTCGGTCTTGAACGCGGGGCCGTACACATCGAACGGGCCGATGGCCTTCAGCGGCGGGCCCTCGCCCAGCAGCGGCTGCTGGTACCACTCGGTCTTGGCCGCGGCTTTGCTCTTCTCCTGCCAGAAACCGGCGGTGACGGTGTGCGCGCCCGCCTCGAACTGCAGGTTGAGCATGCCGCCCAGCCGGTTGAGGCGCGGGGTCTGCACCTGTTCGGAGAACGGCGCGCCGTTGGGCGATGGCACGTTCGGGTCGGTGAGCGTGGCCTGGGTGTGGCTGTTGGCGTTGTACAGCTGCACGTTGCCGCTCAGCGCCGGGCTGATCTGGAAGCGATGGTTGATCGAGGACACCCGGTCGCGGGTGCTCTGGCCGGTGTCGTACGGAATCAGCCCGGACAGTTCACCACAGGTGTAGGCGCCGCAGGATTTGTCTGCGTTCTCCGGCGAGGCCACGTAATACGCCCACGCATAGTCCGGATAGAAGATGTCGGCTTTCCAGCCCAGCTTGCGGATCATGTCGAAGGAGATGTTGTTGTAGCCCCAGACCTGGGCCTTGCTGTCGGAGACGAACACGGTGAAATCGCCCCACGCCACATCCTGCTGCAGCTTCAGGTCACCGCGCAGGAAGTTCTGCGTGCCCTCACCCTGGTACTTGTCGGCGGACACGCGTTGCAGGTCGACCAGCACTTTCGGGCCATGCTCGCCGAGCTGGCCGCTCTGCCCGGATACGGTGGTGACCAACGTGCTGTTGCTGCCCACGCCCTGCTTCACGCGCAGGCTGGGCGTGTCCTGCAGGTCGCGCAGCCGGTATTCCAGGCTGCCGCCGTTGACGCTGCTGGAGAACACGCTGACCGGTGCGCCACCGGGGCTGACCGTGATCGCGCTGATGCCATCGGGCACGCCCACGTTCACCACACTGGTGCCGGTGAGCGAGAGGAAGCCGTTGTCGTTCAGCGGCACGCCTTCGAAGGTGATGCCCATTTCATTCATGCGGAAGCCGCGCACGAACAGGCTGGTGGCCGAGATATCCAGGCCCAGCCCGTCGGTGGCGGTGTAGCTGGCGCCCGGTACCTGCTTCAGCATGGCCAGGCCGTTGTTGCCGGTGACCATCGCGTCGAGGTCTTCGGCCTTGATGATGTAGCGGTTGGGACCGACCACCTGGGTCGGTGCCACGGCGGCGCCGCGCGGCGTGGCGATGACCTGCAGGGCGTTGAGCGTGGTGGGCGTGTCGAGCGCGGCGTCGTGCGTGTCTGCGGCGTACGCAGGTGCAGTGATGGCCGCGATGATGGCCAGGGCGAGGCGCGTCGTGGGTGGGGTGTTCATGGCAGTAGATCCAGGTGCAGGGAGAGAGCGGCGCAGGCGCACGCCCAGCGCGTTGCAGCACCGGTGTCGGCGCCCTGGGTGGCGATGCGGCTGCGTTGAAGGCTTGACGGCGCGGTGCGTGCCGGTCAGTGGCAGACGAAGACGATCATCTGCCGTGGGATTCGTTGGGGTGATTTCGACGTGCGGAATTCTTGCATCGCACTGCCGCATCCGCCATTGCACCGTGGTACAGCGCCAATAGCGGTGGGGATGGGTGGGTTATACGTGGGTATAGCCCCGGCGTGGTGGGGGCCGACCTTGGTCGGCGCTCGTGTGCCAACCGAGGTTGGCACCTACCGGGGCGGATGAGGTGGGCACCTACCAGGGCATAGGGACGCGCGGTTACTGCAGGACGAAACGCTCAATGGCGCGCGCCACGCCTTCGTCGGCATTGCTGCTGGTCTCAAACCGCGCCACCGCCTTCACCGCGTCGATGGCATTGCCCATCGCCACGCTGGTGCCGGCGTACTGCAGCATGGTCAGGTCGTTCTCCTGGTCGCCGATGGCCATCACGTTGGCGCGGTCGATGCCCAGGTGCTCGGCCAGTCTTTGCAGGCTCGGCCCCTTGCCCGCGCGGTGGTCGAACACTTCCAGGAAGAACGGTGCGCTTTTCAATACCGCGAAGCGCTCGGTCAGCGCGCCGGGCAGGCGCGCGATGGCAGCGTCCAGCACCTCGGGTTCGTCGATCATCATCAGCTTGATGAAGGACATCGACGGGTCCATGTCTTCCACGCGGCGATACGACAGTGGCATCCGCGAAAGATGCGAGTCGGCCACGGTGTAGTAGCTGATGTCCTGGTTGGGCGTATACATGCGCTGGCTGTCCAGCGCCTGGAAGTGCACGCCCAGGTCGCGGGCCACCTGCTCGCAGAACAGGAAGTCGTCGAAGCTGAGCGGATACGCGACCACGGTTTCGCGCGTGCCGATGCGCTGCACCAGGCCGCCATTGCAGGCGATGCAGTAGTCGTCGTTGCCGGTGATGCCGAGCTCGTGCAGGTACGGCGCCAGGCCCGGAACCGGGCGGCCACTGGTCAGCACGATGTGCACGCCCAGCGCCCGCGCCTGCGCGATGGCCTTCCGGGCGCGGGGGGTGAGCTGGTGCGACGGGTCCAGCAGCGTGCCATCCATGTCGATGGCGACCAGTTCGATGGTCGATTGCCTGCGGCCCATGTCCATTGCATTCAACTCGTGCGGGGCACGCCAGTTTACCCCCTCATGCCCGGTTCACCTCTTTGCCCACGTTGGCCGGGATACTCCAGGGGCCTGTGCGTCCCCCACCGCAGGACGGCCCGCTGACCGCCCTTCCCTGGAGAACCTTGCGACGCATGACCTACCGTGCCCCCGAAACCAATGACAGCGCGCCCCTGGCCCAGCAGATCGAGCAGATGATCGAGGAGCTGCCCGGCGACCAGGTGCGCGTCGGCACCCTGCTCAACGCGCTGGGCGATGAGGGCCTGCTGCTGATCGTGATCCTGCTCTCGGCCATCTTCATCATCCCGGTGTCGATTCCAGGGCTGAGCACTGTGTTTGGCGCCTCGATCCTGCTGATCGGCCTGAGCCGTGTGCGCGACCGCCCGCTGTGGGTGCCGCAGAAGCTGGCGCGCCGCGAGATCGCCACCGACAAGCTGAAGGCCAACCTGGGCCGTGCACTGAAGTGGGTGCACCGCATGGAGCGGCTGTCGCGGCCGATGCGGCTGGCGGTGATGGTGCGCTCGAAGAAGATGATGCGCCTCAACAACCTGATGCTGGTGTTTGCGACCCTGCTGTTGATGGCGCCGGCTGGGCCGATTCCCTTCAGCAACACGCTGCCGGCGTTGGCGCTGATGTCGTTTGCGATTGGCTTCATCCAGCGCGATGGTGCGGCGGTGGCAGCCGGCTACGGCTTCGTGGTGGCCACGGTGGTGTATTTCGGCGTGCTGCTGGGCGGCGTGGGGTTCGCCGCCGAATCGGTGTTCAGTGGGTTCCGGGCACGCTGAACCCGGTGGTTGAGCCGACGGGGTGGAGTCGACAGGGTAGAGTCGACTGCTCTTCGCTGCTCACAGGAAAAGCACGCGCTGCGCGCGCGAGTCGACTGACAGTCGACTCTACCGGATGTCCTTCGGCCATGGCTCAACGCTACACGGCTACTTGGCTGAGACCCGCCACACCACGTCGCCCACGTCGTCGGCCACCAGCAGTGCGCCCTCGGCATCCATGGCCATGCCGACCGGTGCGCCCATCAGGGTCTTCTCGTCCTTCGAGGTGAACCCGCTGACAACGGTCTGCGGCCGCCCGGTCGGCTTGCCGTCCTTGAACGGTACGTAGACCACTTCGTAGCCACTCAGTGGCGAGCGGTCCCAGCTGCCGTGTTCGCCGATGAAGGCGCCGCCGTGGTACTGCGCCGGCAGTGCCTGGCCGGTGTAGAACAGCAGGCCCAGCGGTGCCACGTGCGAGCCGATAGCGTAGTCCGGCACGATCGCCTTGGCCACCAGGTCCGGTCGCTGCGGCTGCACGCGCTCGTCCACGTGCTGGCCGTAGTAGCTGTAGGGCCAGCCGTAGAAGCCATCTTCCTTCACCGAGGTGAGGTAATCCGGCACCAGGTCGGCACCGATCTCATCACGCTCGTTGGCCACTGCCCACAGCTGGCCAGTGCTCGGCTCCCAGTCCAGCCCGGTCGGGTTGCGGATGCCCGACGCAAAGATGCGGCTGCCACGGGTGGCCACGTCCACTTCCAGCACGACCGCGCGGCGGTATTCAACGGCCAGGCCGTTCTCGGTGATGTTGCTGTTGGACCCCACGCCCACGTACAGCTTGCGGCCATCGCGGCTGGCCAGCAGTTCCTTGGTCCAGTGGTGGTTGATGGTGCTGGGCAGGTCGGTGAATTCGCGTCCCTTGTCGGACATGCGGGTTTCGCCGGGCACGTAGTGGTACTGCATGATGTTGCCGGTGTTGGCCACGTACAGCGTGTCGCCGATCAGCTGGATGCCGAACGGCGAGTGCAGGCTTTCGATGTAGACGTGCTGGGTCCAGGTGTTGGTGCCCGGCGAGCGGCGCAGCAGGGTGACCCGGTTGCCGCCCTTGCCGGCCTTGCCCGAGCGCGCCTTCACCTTGCCGGCAATCCACTGCTTGGGCGTGGTGACCGGCTCTTCGCCGGGGCCATTGCCTTCCACCACCAGTACATCGCCGTTGGGCAGGGTCAGCAGCCGGCGCGGGTGCTGCAGGTTGGCGGCGATGCGCTCGATCTTCAGGCCTTCGGCCACCGTGGGCGACTGGCCGTCGGCCCAGCCCACGCCCTTGGGCACCTGCATCGGCGGCATCAGGAAGTTGGCCGGCTTGGGCAGTGGCGGCTGCGGTCCCGACTGGTCGGCCGGATGGTACTCGGCCTTGCCGGCGCAGGCCGAGAGGGTGGCGGCCACTGCCAAGGCGGCCACGGTGTGCAGGATGTGCTTAGCCATGACGACCTCCCTGCAGCACTGGCGGCTGCAGCGACAGCAGGATCAGGCCCAGCGCGATCAGGGCCACGGTCAGCGCCGACAGAATCGTGCCCGGCACCGCAACGGCGTACGCATCACGGCTGTGCACGAAGGCGTTCCAGATGGCCAGCACCACGGCGACCAGGTTCAGGAAGAAGTCGATGCGGTCGATGCGGGTGGCCGTGCCGTTGCGGCGCCAGACCGCGAACAGGTTGATCAGGCGCGGCACGATGGCGATCAGCAGGCCGAACGTGATCAGCCAGGCGGCGGCCTTGCCCCACATTACCTCGGCGCTGTTGAGATAGATCGCGTCGAAGATCAGTGCGCCGACGAAGAAGCCGAAGGGTATCGGATTCAACAGGCTGAACAGCGTGGTGCCAAGGCCGCGATGGGCCTGGGCGAGCGGATTGACCATCATCGTACTCCGTGCGGAAGGGTGCACGGGCTGTAGTAGCACAGCCGGGTGTGAGGGCCGCGCCGAGACACGATGGATACACGCCCTGCTTGGATACAGGTGCCAGAAGGTTTGCCTCCCCATATGCCGACCGCAGCCGTCGTCATTGCCGCGCCTCATAAGTGTCTGTGACGAAATTCGCACTTCTGCATCTTTCGGGTGTGAAGAGGTAGGGGGTTCTTCGTTGTGTCGCGTTTGGCTCGTTGCGATGGGGCAGTTCCGCCCCGCCGTCCTGCCATGCCGATTCACAACAGAAGGATTCGTGTATGAAGCGACACACGCAACGCTCCGCGCCACCGCGCTCTGCGCGCCTGGCCCTTGCCACTGCCCTGGTGCTGGGCAGCCTGGCCGCCACCGCGCAGGCCCAACAGGCCGACCCGCTGGCGGGTATCCAGTGGCACCTGCTCAACACCGGGCAGACCGTCCCGGCCGACACCCGGCCGGTGGCGGGCAACGACCTGAACGTCGATGGCCTGTTCCGCAACGGCATCCGCGGCCAGGGCGTCACCATCGCCATCGTCGACGATGGCCTGCAGATCGCGCACCCGGACCTGGCCGCCAACGTGGCCGCGGTGGCCGGCAAGAACTTCACCAACGGCTCGAACAACCCCACCCCGACCAACCCGGATGTCGACAACCACGGCACCATGGTCGGCGGCATTGCGGGCGCGGTGGGCGCCAACAACCTGGGCGTGCGCGGTGTGGCCCCGGCGGCGACGCTGAAGGGCTTCAACCCGATTTCGCGCTCGGCCCTGGGCAACCAGCAGAGCAACATCGAGTACGCCTGGTGGGACGGCGCGGAATCGGCCGACGTGCAGGTCTTCAACAACAGCTGGGGCGCCGGCCCGGGCAATCCGAACCTGCCGTTGGCGTACAGCGAAAACACGATTCGTTCGTATGAGCAGGCCCTGTCGGGCACGCGCGGTGGCCGCGGCGGCATCTACGTGAAGTCGGCTGGCAACAACTTCAACAATGCCTCGATCAGCCAGACCCAGGATGTCTGCACCACCGACACCAAGAACCGCAACACCGGCTGCGTGCCGGCTGGCCGTGATCCGCGCAACAACCTGTTCAACGTGATCACCGTAGGCGCGGTGCGTGCCGATGGCGTGCGCTCGTCCTACTCCTCCACCGGCTCGGCGCTGTGGGTCTCGGCCTTTGGCGGTGAGTACGGCCTGCAGGCCCAGTACGCACCCGGCCTGGTGGCACGCGCGTACGACCCGGCCATCGTCACCACCGACGTGACCGGATGCGCGCAGGGCAGCAACACCAACACCAACCGCCAGAACACTCTGGACAGCAACCTGTCGGCCATCGACAGCACCTGCAACTACACCGCCAAGATGAACGGCACCTCGGCGTCGGCGCCGATGGTCTCGGGCGTGGCGGCGCTGGTGCTGGAAGCCAATCCGAACCTGTCCTATCGCGATGTGAAGTACATCCTGGCCACCACCGCCACCCGCAACCACCCGAACCAGCCGGCGGTGACGCTGGCCGACGGCCGCACGCTGGTGCCGGGCTGGACGGTGAATGCTGCCGGCCGTGCCTACAGCAACTGGTATGGCTTCGGCGTGGTCAACGCTGCACGCGCGGTGCAGGTGGCCGAGAACTTCCAGTCGCTCGGTGCGCTGGTCGACAGCGGCTGGCGCAACACCACGCGTACCGTGGCCATCGGCAACACCTCGGCCGCCGCCGCACGCCTGACCTTCCAGTTGGCCAACGGCGCGCGCAACATCGAAAGCGTGCAGCTGGGCTTCCGGGTCAACCACCGCAACACGCGCCAGCTGCAGTTCGTGCTGGTGTCGCCCAGCGGCACGCGCAGCGTGGTACAGCCGGCGTTCACCGCGATCGGTTCGGGCACGGGTGGCGCGCAGAGCAACTTCACCAGCTGGGACCTGCTGTCCAGCAATGCCTTCCTGGATGAGAACGCCACGGGCACCTGGACGCTGGAAGTGACCGACATGGGGCAGGCCGCGACCGCTGCATCGCGTGGCAACCTCGAATTCTTCAAGATCCGCGTTCTGGGGCACTGATGATGAAGACGACCATTCTGTTGAGCACGCTCGCCTTCGCGGCGATGACCTCCCCTGCCTGGGCACAGAGCTCGGGGCAGACCCCTCCGGCCAGGACCCTGTCGACCGTGGATGCGCAGGAACTGAAGGCGTCCGCTACCGGTCGCACGTTCGACGTGGGCGGTACGCGTTTCCAGCTGTCGCTCTCGGCAACGGTAAAGCAGGCCAGCGGCGGCCAGTTCACGATCACCCCGCAAGCGGCGGCGACCACCAGCGCGCGTACCAAGCGTTCGCTGGATGGCGCCACCGCCGCGCCGGCTGATGCCGGTGCCGGCAAGTTCGCGGCGGCGGTGTCCCGTGACGGCGCGCCAGTGGTGGCGACGTCGCGGGTCAAGGTGTTCTTCACCGACGCAGCATCGGCCCAGCGCGCGGCTACCGCCACCGGCGGCACCGTGGTGAAGGTGTCGAAGGCGTCGGGCCAGGCGATCGTGGAGTACCCGTCGGTGAACGCGGCGCTGGATGCGAGCACCAAGCTGCTGTCCACCGCCGGTATCCGCGCCACCGAGCCGGACGTGGTGCAGTGGGAAGAGACCAAGTAAGGCGTTGAGTGGTGCCCCGGCCGGCTGGCTCTCCTAGCCGGCTGGGGATTGGTGTGCCGAGGGGTAGGCCCCACCCGATCAGTAGTGCCGGCCGCTGGCCGGCAGCTGCTCGTGGGCGACGATCAGGTTGCCGGCCAGCGGCCGGCACTACCGTTTATGGTCAGGCCAGGGCGGAGAGTGCTGTCACCAACGCATCCATCTGCTCGGGCCGGGTGAACACCGACGGCGTCACCCGCACGCAGGCGCCGGAGTCCAACCCGTCGCGATGGGTGGTGAACACGCGATGCTCGTCCAGCAGGCGCTTCTGCAGCGCGATGTTGTCAGCCACGCTGGTGCGCCCGCGCAGGCGGAAGCTGGCCAATGCACTCGCCAGCGCCGGGTCCGGTGAAGACAGCACTTCGATGTGCGCCATCTGCCGCGCGGGCACCGTCCAGCGCTCGCGCAGGTAGCGCAGGCGCGCCTGCTTATTGGCCGCGCCGATGCGCTGGTGCAGCGCGATCGCTTCCGGCAGCGCCAGGTAAGCGGCGAAGTTGACCGTGCCGGTGTGCACACGGCTGCTTACGCGGCCGTCGTCGGTCTCGCCCATGTACGGGTCGAGGTCCGCAACGCGGCCCCTGCGCACGTACATCGCGCCGACGCCGACCGGCGCACCGATCCACTTGTGCAGGTTGATGCCGACGAAGTCGGCCTTGAGCTGCGGCACCGCGTAGTCGATCTGGCCGAACCCGTGCGCCGCATCGACGATCACGTCGATACCGCGTGCGCGAGCACGCTCGGCGATCTCCGCCACCGGCAACACCAGCCCATGGCGATGGCTGACCTGGGTCAGCAGCACCAGCTTCAGGCGTGGCAGCCGCGCGAACGCGGCCTCGTAGGCCTGCAGGATCTGCGCATGGTCGGGCACCACCGGCAGCGCAATGCGCTCGACCTGCACGCCACGGCGCTGCTGCAGCCAACGCATCGCGCCGATCATGCTGTCGTAGTCGATGTCGGCGTACAGCACCTGGTCGCCGGGCCGCAGGCGGTTGTAGCCACCGATCAGCGCCAGCATCGCCTCGGTGGCGCCTCGGGTCAGTGCGATCTCGTCGGCGCCCACGCCCAGCAGTTCGGCCACCTGCCGCTGCACCGCCATGTACTGCGCCGGGAACGCATGACGACCGTACCAGGCATTGCCACGGTTCACTTCAGCGGTATGGCGCTGGTAATTGGCCAGCGTTTCGCGCCCCATCGCGCCCCAGTAGCCATTCTCCAGTTGGTTCACTTCGTCGGTGATGTCGAAGTGGCTGGCCACGGCGGCCCAGTAGCTCTCATCGCGGGCCAGCACATCCGGTGCGGCCGAAGAAATGGGGATCTGCATGGACCCAGCGTAGCGCGCAGCGGCGGTGGCAGGCAGTGAAGACAGGGCGGCGGCCGGCAGCAGGGTGCCAGCACGCAGCAGGGAGCGGCGCGTGCGGTCCATCAGAAGCTCAGCCGATACTGCGCGTACAGATTGGCACCGTCGGTGTCATAGGGGGCGTTGCGCGAGTAGACCAGGCCGCGGCTGGCCTGGAAAGTCGCCTCGTCCGGATACCTGTCCAGCACATTGTCGGCACCTACGCGCAGGCTGTGATGTTCGTTGATGCGATAGCCGACGGCCAGGTCGAGGAAGCTCATCGCGCCGAAGCGCTGGTAGATGTCGCCCACTGCATTGCCGCTGGAATCGGTCCAGGCGCCGTAGTAGCGCACGCGCGCCATCAGCGACCATGCGCCCACGTCCCAGTTGCCGGTGAGGCTGCCCTTGTGCTCGGGCAGGCGGTCTTCGAACAGCACGCGCTGGGTCTCATTGGTGGCCACCGAGGTGCTGCCGTTGTCCACGCGGGTGCGGTTGTAGTTGTAGGCCAGGGTCAGCGTCATGCGGCCGGCGCCGAGGTCGCGCAGGTAGTTGCCGACCACGTCCACGCCGGTGGTGGAGGTGTCGAAGTCGTTGGTGAAGTAGTTCACCGAGGTGTAGCCCAGTGGATTGGGCGTACCGGCCGGAATGGCGAAACTGGCCGACTGGCTGAAGCGGTCGGTGAGCTTGATCTGGTAGACATCCACCGAGCCGGACAGGCCCAGGTCGGTGCGCCAGGTCAGGCCCAGCGACGCGGTACGCGATTCTTCCGGCTTCAGCGGCCTGGCGCCGAGCAGCTGCGCCAGCGGATCGTTCGGTGACAGGCGACCGCTGGTGAAGATCTGCAGCGTGCGCGTATCCAACCCCTGGGTGGTGCTGGTGGTGTTGAGCTGCGCCGGCGTCGGCGCGCGGAAGCCGCTGGACACGGTGCCGCGCAGGGCCAGGTCGGGCGTGATCGCGAAGCGCGCCGAGAGCTTGCCGTCCAGCGTGCTGCCGAAGCTGGAGAAGTCCTCGTAGCGGCTGGCCGCACCGATGCTCCAACGCTCGCCCAGCGGCACTTCCATGTCCACGTAGGCGGCCTTGCTGCGCTGGCTCCACTGCCCGGCCTGGCTGGCCGAGAAACCGGGCGCACCATTGGAATTGGCCTCCAGGCCTGCAGCCGCGCCCGGACCCACCGCGTACGAGGCCGGGTCACCGGCGCGCACCTGGTAGGTCTCCTGGCGGAACTCGCCACCGAAGGCGACGTTGATCGGCTTGGACAGCGCAGCCACGTCCCATTCGTAGTTGAAGTCGGCGTTGGCGTTCTTCTCGGTCTGGGTCAGGCGGCCGAGGTCGAATGCGGTCGGGCTGGCCGGGCCCAGCGAGGCATTGATCGAGTTCTTCAGGCGGTAGTCGATGGCATTGCGGCCATACGACGCGCTGGCATCCCAGCGCAGCTTGGGCGTGATCTCGCCACGCAGGCCGCCGACCAGCTGCAGGTCGTTCTGCACGTTGCCGTACTGCGGGCTGAAGCCCACCGGATAGATCGAACGCAGGTTCCAGCCTGGGAAAATGGCGGTGGTGCGGTAGGCACCGGTGGTGGTGTCCGGGTTGCGCCAGTTGAAATCGCTGACGCCATCGCTGTGGCTGTACAGGCCGAACGCATACAGCTCCAGCGTCTCGCTGGCGTTGGCCTTGACGTTGAAGCCGACGCGGCGGCTTTCCAGTTCCGGCTGGCCCCAGCGCTGCACCGGGTTGGGCACGTCCAGCTCGGGATGCGCAGCCTGGAAGGCGATCGCGTCCGGGCGCTGGCGGGTGCGCGAGGTGGCATCGGAGTTGGACGATTCGGCGAACAACACCAGGCTGCCGTAGTCGCCCAGCGACCAGCCGGTGCGCGCACTGAAGTCGCGCGACGCACCGTCACCCTGCGCGTACTGAGAATAACCGGCGGTGATCTCGGTGCCCGGACCATCCTCGAGGATGATGTTGATGACACCGGCGATGGCGTCCGAGCCGTACTGCGCCGACGCACCATCACGCAGCACCTCGATGCGCTTGATCGCACTGGTGGGAATCTGTGCCAGATCAGCGGCCTGCGCACCGCGGTTGCCGAGCAGCGCGCTGCGGTGGAAGCGGCGACCGTTGACCAGCACCAGGGTCTGGTCCGGCGACAGGCCACGCAGCGTGGCCGGACGCACGAACACCTGGCCGTCCGCCATCGGCAGGCGCTGCACCACGAACGATGGCACCAGCTGCGCCAGCACGTCCTTCAGGTCGGTGGATTCAACGGACCTGATGTCTTCCTTGCTGAACACATCCACCGGCGCCAGCGTTTCGAACTGGGTGCGGTTGGACGCGCGCGTACCGGTGACCAGCAGCGCGTCGAGCTGGGTGGGCGCGGCGCGGCTGCCGCCGGCGGCATCGACCGCATCGGCCTCCGCTGCGATCGCGCCTCCTGCGCTGGCCATGGAAAGGGCAAGGAGGATGGAACGCGAAAGCTTCGAACGATGCACGGCAGGGCTCCGGGAGGACGCGACAGGGCCAGCACCTGCGGGGGTAGCGCAGGCCTGGACAAGGCGCGCAGTCTCGGCGCGATCTGTGAAGGAGCCATGACGTCAGTGCGACAGCTTGATGCGGCACAGGCGCAAGAACTGCTAAACGCCGCGCCTGCCGATCCGCTACTGTGCCGGCATTGGATCCGGGGAAGGGCAGGATGAGCGCGGCAGGCAAAGCGTTGTGGTACATCGAAACCCATGCGGACCAGCCCTTGGCGCTGGCCGACATTGCCGCTGCGGCCGGCCTGTCGCCGTTTCATCTGTCACGCCTGTTCCAGGCCCGCACCGGCACCTCGGTGGTGCGCTACCTGCGTGGGCGCCGCCTGACCGCTGCCGCGCAGCGGTTGGCCAACGGCGCCGGCGACATCCTGCAGGTGGCGCTGGGGGCCGGCTACACCACCCATGCCGCCTTTACCCGGGCCTTCAGCGAACAGTTCGGGCAGACACCGGAACGGGTACGCGAACAGGGCACCGATGGGCTGGCGCTGGTGCAGGCGATCCGCCTGGACGAGGCCCCGTCAGCCTGCATTGAAGCCCCCCGGCTGCTCGATACGCCCGCGTTCCAGGTGGCAGGCGTCGGCATGCGGCATACCCGCGACAGCAGCGGCGCGATTCCGGGCCAATGGGCCCAGCTCAACCGCGAGTGGCCGACGCCGGCACCGGTCAGCTTCGGCGTGTGCTGCAACAGTGATGACGATGGTGGCTTCGACTACATTGCGGCACTGCCGGCAAGCACGGTGCCGAGCGTGCCTGCGCACTGGCGACGCGTGGACATCCCGGCGCGCCGCTACCTGGTGGCCTGGCACGGCGGACACATCTCGGCCATCCGCTCGACCTGGTTCTGGTTGCTGGATCATTATCTCCCTGCGTCCAACCTGAGCCTTGCCGATGCGCCGGACCTGGAGCGCTACGACGCCCGGTTCGACGAGCACAGCGGCCAGGGCGGCGTGGAAATCTGGCTGCCGGTCGAAGAACGCCCCCACTGACAAGGAGTTGAAGATGCGCATGACCGCTGCTGTGCTGGGAGGAATTCTGCTGGCGTTCGCGAGCGTCAGCGCCGCCCGCGAAAGCGGCGTCGCCGGCGAGCGCCACGGCACGACGGCGCTGGCCAGCGCCGCCGTGCGCGACGCAGGGCACCGCGACGCGCTGCGCTACACGGTCTGGTATCCGGCACCGGCCGGCAGCCGCGAAACCGCGCTGACCATCGGTCCACCCGACGCGCCGCTGTTCGACGTCGGCCGGTCGGCCAAGGATGCGCCGGTCGCGGGTAATCGCCTGCCGACCCTGCTGCTCTCGCATGGCAACGGCGGCAGCGCGCGCATGATGGGCTGGCTGGGCACGGCGCTGGCTCGGGCCGGGTATCTGGTGATTGCGGTGGATCATCCAGGCAACAACGGCGTTGACACCCTGACCCTGCCCGGCAGCCTTCTGACCTGGTTGCGCGCCGATGACCTGCGTGCCGCACTGGCGGCCGTGCAGGCTGATCCGGTGCTGGGCCCACATGTCGATCCTGAGCGCCTGGGGGTCGCCGGCTTCTCGGCCGGTGGCTACACCGCGCTGCTGACAGCCGGTGCGCGACCGGACCTGCAGCGATTGCGGGACTTCTGCACCGCATATCCGGATGACGGCGTCTGCCGGCCCCAACAGGAGGCGGCAACGCACACGATGGAGGCGCGCGTTGCCGCTGCGGCGTCGCCCGAGCTGTCGCCCTGGATGTCCCACGCCAACGACGCACGCGCCATTCCCGGCGTGCGCGCGGTGTTCCTGCTGGCGCCGGCAATCGTGCAGGCCTTTGCGCCCGAGCAGCTCTCCTCGCTGAAACAGCCGGTGTCGATCGTGCTGGGCCAGGCGGACACGGTCGCGCCACCACAGACCAATGGCGAGGCTGCGCGTGCGGTGATTGCGGGCGCTGTACTGCAGGTGCTGCCCGGTGTCGGCCATTACGATTTCCTCGCCGCATGCACCCCGGCCGGACAGCAGCGGCTGCAGGACCTGTGCAGCACGTCGGTGCCGAAGGCGCAGACCCACGCGCAGGCAGCGGACGCGGCAATACGGTTCTTCAACCATTCGCTGCGCTAGTGGCCGCCGGGCATGGCCCGGCGCTACAGTGGGCGCGTCCACGGAGGATCGATCATGCGCCTGCTGCACCTCACTCTGCCGGTATCCGACGTCGCTTCCGTGGCTACATATTTCCACGATGTGCTGCAGCAGCGCGTGGTCGGCAACCATGTGCACATCGGCTGGAGCACGATCGAACTGCAGCCGGCGGGGGGTCACTCCGTCGGTGGCGTGCACCTAGCCTTCAACGTACCGGACAACCGCTTCGGCGAGGCGATGGCCTGGTTGCGCGAACGTACTCCGCTGCAACGTAATCCTGAGGGCCTGGATTACTTTGCTCTGGAGAGCAGCTGGCAGTCGCAGTCGGTGTACTTCACCGGTCCCGATGGCCTGATCCTCGAATTGATCGGCCGCCGCCGTCTGCCGGTCAGCACGCGCGCAGGCGCCTTCCATGGCAGCGAGCTGACGTGCCTGAGCGAGGTCGGCCTGCCCAGCCACGATGTCGATGCGGTGCGCGAACAGTCCAGCCAGCGCTTCGGCCTGCAACCGATCAGCCCGCCTTCGCCGCAGTTCGCGCCGATGGGCGACGACGAGGGCCTGCTGATTGTGGTTGCGGCGGATCGACGGTGGTTCCCCGAGCAGAAAGACCTGCCCAATGCGCAGGGCGTGCAGCTGCAGGTGGGTGATGTGAGCGGTAGCGGCGAACTGCGTGATGCCGCGCTGGGCTGGCGGGTGTGGGCGACCTGAGCTACCAGCTGCCCGAAGCGCCGCCGCCGCCGCTGCGACCACCACCACCGGATCAGCCGCCGGAACTGCTCGAGGACGAGCTCGACGACGAGGTACTGGACGAGGAACGGTAGCCTTGGGACGACCCTCGCGTCAGGGCAACGACGGAATCGTCTGTGCGCCAATCCGCTGGCAACAGGTTGCATGCGGAGGAACCTTCCAAGGGCGGCAGCTGCTCGCCATCGATCAGCGCCACCAGCAGCTTGCTGCCGTCCAGCATGCCCTGGTCCAGGCTCCCTCGCGCAGGCGCAGCACGCTGTGCATCCTGCGAAGCGGCGTCCGTGGATGTCCTCCCCCATGAACGGAAAAAGCCGGCCGGATCGCTCCGGCCGGCCTCCTTTACCACACGCCTGTCAACACGCAGCGGTCAACGGCCCATGGCTACTCGCTGCTGCTCGTCCTGCACGTGTTGCTGCGAAGGCTCGTGCTTGGCCAGCATTGCAGCGCTGGTTTCCTGCAGGCTCGGTGCCGTCTGGGTCATGTCCACCGCAGTACGGAAGCCGGGAACGGTGCCCATGACGAAGGCCTTGCCATCCTGCACGGTGACGCCCTGCAGCTTTTCCGGCGAATCGATGCCGGCGGCCTTGGCCTGGGCGGTCACATGCGCGCTCATCTCGTTGCAGATCATGCCCGGCAGGTGGCCACGGATCGCATTATGCAGCGGCGTATCCGGATGCGCCTTGTCGCCCAGTTGCGGCCCCTTCGGCGCCGCCTCGGCTTGGCTGCGGCCTTCGGCCAGCTTGGCCAGCGTCGCCGGACCCGCCACGCCATCGGCGGAGAGCCCGTGCTGCTTCTGGTAGGCGGTCAAAGCGTCCTTGGTATTGGCACCGAATTTGCCATCCTCGCTCAGCCGGTTGCCATGGCCGTCGCGCACGCCCAAGCGGTTGAGTTCCTTCTGCAGTGCAGTCACTTCCTCGCCCTTGGCGCCCTGGCGCAGCACACCGTTGTGGTCGGCCTCATGCGAATGGCCACCCTTGCCGGTTTCCTTGAGCTTGCCGTGGTCCCAGAAGTCCTGCGGGCTGAGCAGCTTGCCGTGCGGATCCTTCAACTGGTAATGCACGTGCTGGGCATACTGCCCCGCACCGCCCGGGCCACGCCCGCCCATGGTGCCGATCGGCTCGCCCGCCTTGATCGGCTGGCCTTCCTTCACCTGGGTCGACTGCAGGTGCAGGATCTCGTGCGAGTTGCCCTGTGCATCCCTGATCTTCACCGTGCCGTAGTCGCCACCGACGAACGTCACCGTTCCGGAGATCGGTGCGTGGACGGTCGGGTGCTGCAGATTACGGCCGTGCTGGCCGCCGACATAGTTGAAGTCGGTGCCACCGTGCGGCTTGTGCGCGCGGTGTTCGCCGAACTCACCGGTAACGTGCGGCTTGACTCCGTTCTGCGGGGGCAGCATCACCTGCATCGTCTGCTCGAAGGTGCGGGTCTGGCCTTCGGCGTGCGCCGCTGCCGGCTTGGCCTGCGCATGCGTGGCCGCAGCTACGGCGGGGGCCGCGTGGCTGCCTTGGGACTGGCCGTGGGTCAGTCCCAGGCGCTGCTCCACGAACTGCTCGTACTTGTCCACGTACGGCATCACCTTCTTTTCAGACAGGTTGAGGCCGCCGTAATCGCGGGTCGGGCCGTCGTGGTGGTACTTGTAGATGTACTCCTCACCCTGGCCGCGCTTGTGCGCCAGCGTGCGGTTGTCGATGTAATGGTCAACCAGTGCATCGGACTGTGCGCCGACGTCGAAGCGGTTGCGGTTGTTGAGGTGGTAGTGGTTGCCGGTCTTGTCGATGAACTGGCCCAGGCCCGAGGCCGAGGTGGTGCCAGCGGCGGCATCGGGGTTGAAGCCCGATTCAACGCGGGCGATGGCCAGTACGTGCGCCGTTTCGCGCGGGGTCAGGCCCTTCTCGCGCGCCGACTCGATGATCGTGTCGATCACCCGTGACTGTACTTCCGGGGTCGCATCGCCCCACCGGCGGGAATTGCCATGCAGGCGGCCGTCACTCTGATCGATCGGCTCCCGGTAGTGGCTCCACGGTTTGATGCGGTCACTGCTGTAGGCCGCCCCGCGGGGCTGGACCATGTCCTGGTAGATGTCTGCCATGTCTGTGCTATCCATTCTATGAAAAGGGGGATTTCCTTAAGGGGTACTGCTCCTGGTACTTCGGGTACTGCGGTACTGCGGTGCTGTGTTCACAGCGCGCGTGCGACGTCCTGCCGCTGCGCTCAGTCTTCGATGTAGTTCACCTCCGGATGCTTGATGCCGAGCGAGTCGATCAACTTCTCGTACTCGTCGTTGTTGGGCTCCTGCTCCTCGCCTTCCGCGCCGCGCAGCGGCGGTGTGCTGTGGGTCAACTGGCGGCCACTGGCGTCGTACAGGTAGTACCACTCGCAGAAGCTGCAGCCGAACGGCAGTTCACCGTACTGCACGACGAAGTACGGCGTGCCGCTGCGGTCCTGCACGCAGGCCAGGCCAACGGCGGTATAGCCGTCCATCTCCTTGGGCGCAGCAATGGCCTGGCGTGCGCCGTCCTTTTCGATTTCCAGCGTGGTCAGCCGGGAAGCGTCCGTGTCTTGGGTGGGCTGGGCCGCCAGGTGCAGGCGGGTGCCTTGGCAATCGATATGCATGCCGGTCTCGTCGCGCGTAAGAGAGGTGGGAAGGTCCGCAACGGCAGCCGCAGGTGCGGCCGGCGCCGCTGCCGGGTCAGTGGATGCGGGGGTCGCCGCCGGTGCAGCCGCCTCAGGGCCGCTGCAGGCAGCAAGCATCAGGGCCAGCACGGGGGCAACGGGAGACAGACGCATGCGGTGCTCCTTGGGTGAATCACACGACCGCCCGCAAGCGGTCGCTCAGGGGTCAGATCGATTCGTCCTCACGCTTGACCAGCTGCCAGCACGGCCTCTGGGCAAAGGTGTAGACCTGCTGGTCGCTGGTATCGGGGGTGCGCATCTGCACCTGCACCTGGCCGTCGGGCAGGCGGGTGACCTGCATCTCGCGGCCCTGCCGCTGCAGCGTGGCCGGGTCCGGCATCACCGGCCATTCGACCTTGGCAAGCGGCACCTTCTTCTCCACCTTGCGTGGCTCCGGCTCGGCTTCGCCGTCGATGTGGCTGTCCAGCAGCGGATCGGCAGTGGACGTTTCCTGCAGCGCGATCTCGTTGCCGAAATGCTTGAGGAAGTCGTCGAAGACCGGATGGGGGCAGCTGGTAGAAGCGTCTGCCGGGGCCGCCGCAACCGGCGTGGCAGGCGCCGTGGCGGCGGCCGTGCTGGCCGGAGCCGGTGCGGCGGCGCCAGCGGGGGCCGCCTGGGGAGCAGGCTTGCAGCCCGACAGCGCAAGCCCCAGGGCAAGCGCAAGCAGGGCAACGGGGCGGAGCTGGTTCACGGGATCCTCCTGATTCCGGGTGGTCGCGCGCGGTTCCGGCGCGGTGGGGAGGCAAGGATAGCCATGCCTCCGTCAATTCAGTTTCAACATCCGCTGTCAGGAATATCCCGACATGCTGAATTGAGACTCATATCACACTAATGCTGAAATCAGCGTCACCGCGGCAGCCGGTAGACTACGCCGCACACGCTTCGACCCTGGCCCCATGCGCGGATTCCTGCTTGCCCTCTCGCTGTTGATGCCAATGCTGTGGCCTGGTGTTGTGGCCGCGCTGGAGGTCCGGGAAGGCGACCTGCTGTTCGTCACCGCCGGCCGCAGCGGCCTCAGCGCGGCCATCGACGATGCCACCGGCAAGCAGGGCGCACCCAGCTTCGATCACGTGGCCCTGGTCGCTGCGGCGCCAGACGGCTGGGAGGTACTGCATGCGGACGAGAAAGGATCGCGCCGGCAATCGCTGATCGAGTTCCGCCAGGACGCCCGGGCCAAGCAGCGGCAGATCGTGGTCTATCGCCTGCGCGCACCGCAGCAGGCCGCCATCAAGGATGCGGTCGCGACCGCACGCACGATGCTGGGCAAACCGTACAACACGTCATACGTAATGAACGAGGACAGCTACTACTGCTCGGACTTCATCGAGCGCGCGTTCCGTGCGCACCACGTGTTCGCGCTGCAGCCGATGAACTTCCGCAACCCGCAGACCGGTCAGATCGCCCAGCACTGGGTGGATCTGTACCGTGGCATGGGCATGGACGTGCCGCAGGACCAGCCCGGCACCAATCCCAATGACATGTCAGCGGCGCCGGTGCTGCAGCGCATCGGCGTGCTGGAATAAGCGAAGCCCCGCGCGCGGCGGGGCTTCGGGGTTACCCAGGGTGGGTACCGAAGTCACTCTTCCTCGTCCTGCCCACC
Source organism: Stenotrophomonas sp. PI_27 (assembly GCF_027854495.1). Taxonomy (NCBI): domain Bacteria; kingdom Pseudomonadati; phylum Pseudomonadota; class Gammaproteobacteria; order Lysobacterales; family Lysobacteraceae; genus Stenotrophomonas; species Stenotrophomonas sp. PI_27. Next base: position 21,973 of record NZ_JAJNOF010000018.1, on the reverse strand, counting down.
TTGCTGCTGATTGCGCTGGTTGCGCTGCTGCTGTTCCTGCTGCTGTTGCTGCTGCTGGTCGCGGCCACGACCCTGCTGCTGATCCTGCTGGTTCTGCTGGCCCTGCTGCTTCTGGTTCGGGTTCTGGTTCTGCTGTGCCATGTCCGATCTCCAAAGCCACGCGCGGAATGCGGTGGACGGGGCCATCGTCTGCAGCGGTTGGTTAATCACGCGTGGGTGGGCGGCTACATTGGTGTGTACGCGCGTGAATGAACGCGCAGAAGCCCTTGCGGCACAAGCCACTGAAGGATTCATGCGGGTTCGGCATGTGCTCATGCCGCTATCCATGCCGCGCGCATTCATGGCGCGCGCCGTCGGAAACCCGCGCTGAACGGGGCTGGTTTCACGACGCTCGCAGTGATGCCAGCCCGCAGTCAGGGCATCACCGGCGGCACATACGCCAGGGTCATGCCCAGCAGCCACAGCAGGCCCAGTACCAGCGGGATGTGCACCAGCAACTGGATGAAGGTGAAGCCCACGATGTCGCGTGCCTTCAGCCCCAGCACGCCCAGCAGCGGCAGCATCCAGAACGGGTTGATCAGGTTCGGCAGCGCTTCGGCCGCGTTGTAGACCTGCACCGCCCAGCCCAGGTGCGCCTTCAGTTCGTTGGCGGCCTGCATCACGTACGGCGCCTCGATGATCCACTTGCCGCCACCGGACGGCACGAAGAAGCCCAGCACGGCCGAATAGACGCCCATCACCAGCGCGAACGAATCGGTGCTGGCCACGTGCACGAACAGGCTCGACAGCCGGTGCGCCAGGGTCTGCCCGTCACCGCCAGCGGCGTGGGTGAGGATCATCGCGATGCCGCCGTACAGCGGGAACTGGATCAGCACGCCGGTGGTACTCGGCACCGCCTTGGCCACCGCGTTGAGGAAGCTGCGCGGGCGCCAGTGCAGCAGCAGGCCCAACGAGATGAACAGGAAGTTGTAGGTATTGAGGTTGGCGATGGCGGTGATCACCGGCTTGTTGGCGAACTCGTTGAACAGCCAGCCGAACGCCAGCAGCGAGAGCAGCACGGTCAGCAACGGGCTGTACTCCAGCCATTCGCCCGGGCGCGTGCGTCGCTGCAGCGGCTCCGGCTCCGCCTGCGCGGCGCCGGGGAATTCCTCGGCAGTACGCGCACTGCCGGCGGCAGGCGCGGTCAGCCAGGCGATCAGCAGCGAGACCAGGATCAGCACCGCGGTCAGCGCGATCGACTGCCACAGGAAGATGGTTTCGGTGAACGGCAGCACGCCGGTGATCTCCACCAGCCCCGGCGGCATGCTGGCCGGATTGGCCTGCAGCTGCGCGGCCGAGGAACTCAGCCCCATGGCCCACACCGCGCCCAGGCCAAGATATGCCGACGCACCGGCCGCGCGGTAGTCCATGCGCAGTTCGGTGCGACGGGCCAGCGCGCGCACCAGCAGGCCACCGAACACCAGCGAAAAGCCCCAGCTGAGCAGCGAGGCCAGCATGCTGACCAGGCCCACGTACACCACCGCACCGCGACCGGTGCGCGGCACCCGGGCCAGGAAGTCGATGAAGCGCGCGACCACCGGCGCGGTGGCCACGGCGTAGCCACCGATGACCACGAAGGCCATCTGCATGGTGAAGGGAATCAGGCTCCAGAAGCCGTCACCGAAGGCGCTGGCAGTGGCCTGCGGGGTCGAGCCGAAACCCATCGCGGCCAGCGCGACGATGACCACGCCCAGCACCGCGAACACATACGCGTCGGGGAACCACTTTTCCGCCCAGGCGGCCGAGCGCAGCGCTGCGCGCGCCATCCAGCCGTCCTGTACTGCTGCCGTCGAGGCCATCGCCTACCCTCCCAGGTTCGATGGATCGATTCTGGGCGGTGGGGTGCAGGCTGTCAGCCACCTATTGGTCGTAGGTGACACAGAACGGTAGTGCCGGCCGCTGGCCGGCAATTTCCTGATCGGGATGGTCGTGCAGCCGGCCAGCGGCCGGCTCTACCATGCGCGGGAATCGTCGTAGCTGGCGGAGAACGGTAGTGCCGGCCGCTGGCCGGCAATTTCCCGATCGGGATGGTCGTGCAGCCTGCCAGCGGCCGGCTCTATCAGGCCCGGGAATCGCGGTAGCTGGCGGAGGACGGTAGTGCCGGCCGCTGGCCGGCAATTTCCCAATCGGGATGGTCGTGCAGCCGGCCAGCGGCCGGCTCTACCAGGCCCGGGAATCGTCGTAGCTGGCGGAGGACGGTAGTGCCGGCCGCTGGCCGGCAACCTCGGAATCACACACGGGTGCAGCCGGCCAGCGGCCGGCTCTACCAGGCATTGGGATCAACGCAGCGCCAGGTCCACGGCGATGCCGGCAAACAGCGCGGCACCCACCCAGTTGTTGTGCAGGAACGCCTTGAAACAGGGACCGCGCTCGCGATTGCGGCAGATCCAGAACTCGTACACCACCAGCGCGGTGGCCACAGCCACGCCGGCGAGGTAGTACCCGCCCAGCCCGCCACGCACGCCGACCAGCGCCATCGTGGCCAGGAACAGTGCGTACAGCACGCCCTGGATGACCAGGTCGAGATCACCGAACAGGATCGCGGTGGAGTGCGAGCCCATCTTCAGGTCGTCCTCGCGGTCGACCATGGCGTACCAGGTGTCGTAGGCGGTGGACCACAGGATGTTGCCGGCATACAGCAGCCAGCCCAGCATCGGCACCTCGCCCTGCACGGCGGCGAACGCCATCGGGATGCCCCAGCCGAACGACATGCCCAGGTAGACCTGCGGCAGATGGGTGTAGCGCTTCAGGTACGGATAGCTGGCGGCCAGGAACACGCCGATGAAGCTCAGGCCGATGGTCAGCCCGTTCAGGGTCAGCACCAGGCCGAACGCCACCAGCATCAGCACGGCGAACAGCGCCAGCGCGGCGCGGCCGCTGATCGCACCGGTGGCCAGCGGACGCGCCTTGGTGCGCTCTACATGCGGGTCGAGCCAGCGGTCGGCGTAGTCATTGATGACGCAACCGGCCGAGCGGGTCAGCCACACGCCGGCGGTGAACACGAACAGCGTCCACAGCGGCGGCAGGCCGCCCGCGGCCAGCCACAACGCCCACCAGGTGGGCCACAGCAGCAACAGCGTGCCGATCGGGCGATCAGCGCGCATCAGACTCCAGTAATGCCGCCAACGCGGCGTCGCCGGCGACTGCGGCGAAGTGAGGGGGGTATCAGCCATGGCGATAGGATACTCCTGCCCCTACGGCAGGGCTTTGCCGGTGGGGGGAGATTTGTTCGGCGAAACTGGATAGAATGCCCGTCCCGCACCGCCTCATGGCGCTGCGATGCCCGCCACGGCACTGGCCGACGGCGCGGCGGTTCTACAACGCGCCCGTAGCTCAGCCGGATAGAGTAGTGGCTTCCGAAGCCATTGGTCGGGGGTTCGAATCCCTCCGGGCGCGCCATCTTCTTGTCGGCTTCGGCCTGCCACTCACCCGGCAGATTCGCCCGCGCATGTCTCCGTTCTCAGTTTATGAGCCCCGCAGGGCGCAGAATGTGACTCTGTACTCCAGCTCCATTCCGATTGAGTAGACTCGGCGCCATGGGTATCGCCTTGCCAGCACAGGACAGCCTCGGCGTCGGTCTCTATTCCTACGCCGATGCCGCGCGCTTCATTGGCGGCAGCTCGTCGGAACTGCGCCGGTGGCTGAAGGGCTACCATGGCCGGAAGCACGGGAAGCCGGAAGCCCACCCTCCCCTGTGGAAGTCGCAATGGGCTGATTCAGAGATCGACGGCATTGGCTTTCGCGATCTGATCGAGCTGCGCTTCGTCCGCACATTCGTCGCATGTGGCGTGCCACTCAACCTGGTGCGGCGAACCATTGTCGAGCTGAACGAGCGGCTCGGTAAGGAGTACCCCTTCACCAGCACGAGCTTCAAGACCGATGGGCGCCGCATTTTCATGGAGCTCGTGGGCGACAGCGGCGATGCCGCACTGGTGGATGTGGTGAAGCGCCAGGACGTGATGCGCAAGGTCATCGCACCTTCGCTGCGTGACGGCATCGAACTGGGCATCGATGATCGAGCCGAACGATGGTTCCCACTGAAGGGATCCCGCGCGGTGGTATTTGATCCACAGCGCAGTTTTGGTCAGCCCATCCTTGCCGAATCGGGCGTTCCTACCATCGCCATTGTCGAGGCGCTGCGCGCCGAAGGTGGCGACGAGCGTCGCGTGGCCAGGCTGTATGACCTACCTCTGACTGCAGTGAAGAAAGCACTGCAGTTCGAGAATCGAGCCGCGCCTTGAAGGCGCAGATCGATGAGAATCTTCCGCCCGCGCTGGCCCGGGCCATCGACGCCATTGCAGGAACGGACGAACACGAAGTCTTCCACGTAAGGGAGTTCGTGATGCCCGGTACTACTGACCTGGAGCTCTTCGACGCGGCCACCCAGCGTGGCATCCGCGTACACGTTACCCAGGATCATCATCATCGCAAGCCCGCAGAGCGCGAGGCGATCGCACGCCTCGGCCTGACCGTATTCGTTCTGGCCAAGGGCTGGAGCACGTTCAATCACTACGAGCGCGCAGCGCGGCTTCTGGAGTGGTGGCCCAAGATGATGCAGCAGGCCGAACTCGTGCAACCTGGTGCAATGTTCCGCGTACCGCATGCCAGGGCGTCTGGGGGACGGCTGACGCAGATCAAGTTGTCGCGGTAACCGCTTCGCGCGTCAGCTCTGATCATCCGTGAGACCATGCTGTGCACGCAGCATCGGGTCGGTCTCGATCATGAACATACGGAACAGGTGTTTATGGTGTCGCGACCAGCTCCTCTGCAACAGACGCCACGACGCCGCATCCACGCGCGGCAGCTTCCGTTCCAAGTAGTAAACACGGCTGCCATCGCCCGAGAAGTGTCCGCCCAGCAAACGCCAGCGCGCGTGATCCACGCCGGGCAGAGGCTTCCCGTCGCAATAGACGCTGCTGTCGTCAACGGCGTACAGCGGATCCTGCGGGATTGTCTGCAGCAGGTCGCCGCGCAGGCAATGCTTCATGCGTCGGCCGCAGTACCAGCCGCCGTGATCGTCGGCACCGTAGCCGCCCATACTGCGGAAGGTGGCGCAGTTGGCCTCGGCCAAGGCTTTCAGCGAAGTCCCGTATTCGAAGTAGACATTGCGCTTGTTCAGCCAGTAATCACTGCACTGGCGGAAGCTGTCGCGGTCAATCGCGGGTGGAAAGACAGCCAAGCGTGGTTTCGGCTCTATGGATGCCAATGCATCAATGCAAACAGAAACGCCGGGCATCGCCCGGCATTTCAGTCACCGCATGGAAGGGGTAAACCTCAGTACTTGCCGTCAAACGCAAATATCGGCTTGCGCGTCTTCCACGCACCAGCAGTAAAGTCGGGGAACTCCAGCGTCTGGAAACCGTTGGCGATCGACTGCTCGCTCAACGGGGTGATCGCACTCCAGGTCACTGCATCATAGATGTCGATCGGCATCGGTGCCTTGGCCTTCAGCGCTTCAACAAATGCATGGATGACGAACCAGTCCATGCCGCCGTGGCCGGCGCTGGCGGCGGTGTCGGCGTTCTGTTTCCACAGCGGATGCTCGTACTCGTCCTGGTACTTCTTGAACTCTTCCCACTGGTGCGGCGGGCTGCGGCCTTCGATGTGGATCGAATGGTTCACGTCCATCCACAGGCCCTTGGTGCCCTGCACGCGGAAACCCATCGAGTACGGGCGCGGCAACGAGGTGTCGTGCTGCAGCAGGATGGTCTCGCCGTTCTCGCAGGCCAGCGTGGTGGTGACGATATCGCCCAGCTTGAACTTCACCTGGGTGCTGGGGTGGGTGGTGCCGCCACTCTTGGCCACGGTGTATTCGTGCAGGCCACGCGCCTTGGTCGCGAAAGCGTTGATGTGGGTGAAGCGGTTGCCACGGTTGATGCCGGTGTACATCGCGCACGGGCCGATGCCGTGGCTGGGATACAGCTCGCCATTGCGTTCCACCGAATGCTCGGTGCGCCAGCGTGCTTCGCTCCAGCCCTTGGGACCGAATTCCACGCCGCTGTCATACGGCTGGTTCGGGTCACCGGAATTGAATTTCACGCCGCGCAGGTCGTGCTGGTAGCCGGCCTGCAGATGCACCAGCTCGCCGAACAGCCCCTGGCGCACCATCTGCAATGCCGCCATCACGTCGCGGCGGTAGCAGACGTTCTCCAGCAGCATGTACGGGGTGCCGGTGCTCAGCTGGGTCTTCAGCACGTCCCAGTGGTCCTGCAGGGTGATGCCGGCCACCACTTCGCAGCCCACGGCTACACCGGCCTGCATCGCGGCAATCGCCATCGGTGCGTGGTATTCCCACGGCGTGGCGATGATCACGCCATCGATGCCCTTCTGTTCCAGCAGGCGCTTCCAGGCATGGGTATCACGATCCTGGCCATAGGTCTTCGGCGCCGGCTTGCCCGCCTTGGCCACCATCTCTGTGGCACGGCCCAGCATGATCGGCTCGATATCGCAGAGGGCGACCACTTCGACGTCGTCGCGGCGCACCAGCTCCTTCAGCAGCACCAGCCCGCGCATGCCGGTGCCGATCATGGCCAGGCGCACCTTGCGCCCGCGTGCCCAGGCCGGGCTCTGCGGCAGCAGGCTGCTGGCGGCGACAGCGGCGCTGGCCGCGATGAATTCCCTACGCTTCATGGCAGACATCTCTCCTCTTGGCAGCGTGCCGGCCACAGCCGGCACGCCAGGTCACGCAAACGGAATTACTTGAACCGGTAGCCGATGGTCACACTGTAACCACGGCCGAAGATGGTTGCGTAGTCACTGGAGTCACCCAGGAAGCTGTTCGGGTCGTAGAACGGCAGGCGGTTGAACAGGTTCTTGACGGTGAAGCTCAGGTTCCAGGCATCATCCGGGCGCCAGGTGACGCTCATGTTGGCGGTCCACCACGACGGTGCACCATCGCACTTGCTCTTCTGCAGGGCCAGGTAGCCGCCGGTGCAGGTTTCCTTGTTGTTGCTCTCTTCGTCGATCTGGTCGGTGGCCCACTTGGTGCCGCCGACGTAGTTGACGAACATGCTGGTGGTCACCTGCTTGTAGGTCCAGTCGGCATTGAGCGTGGCGCGCAGGCGCGGGTTGTTGTAGTAGCCCACCACGTCGCCGTAGTACCAGCCGTTCTCCGCGTCCATGTAGAAGCGGTTGCGGTTGGCGATGGTGGCGGCCAGCCCGATGTTCAGGTTGCCCCAGTCGCCCAGCGAGAAGCGGCTGCGTGCGTCGATGTCGAAGCCGTCGATCAGCGTCTTGCCACGGTTCTTGTACTGGCCCACCACGCTGGCCACGTTGCCGGCCGAATAACCCGGCAGCACCGACGGGCAGCTCACGCCGCTGGCCGGATCGGCGCACATTGCCGCCAGCTGCGCCAGGTTGGCACGGTCGCTGTCGGTGATCGGCGAGCGCGACATCGAGATGATGTCTTCCATGCGGCGATAGTCCGGCGCGACGATTTCATTGTTGCGGTAGATGAACCAGTAGTCGGCCGACACCGACAGCCAGCTGGCCGGCTCGTAGACGAAGCCGAGGGTGGCGATCTTCGCCTTCTCCGGCTTCAGGTCCTTGTTCGGCTGGGTCATGCGTGCCACGGTGCGGCTGCAATCGACGTTCAGCAGGCTCTTGCCCAGATCGACATCGCCCGGCCGCTGCGACTTCAGCAGCAGGTTGGCGATGGCATTGGTCTCGCCGCAGCGCAGTTCGTCACGGAAGCCACCGAGCTGTGCGAACACGCCGCCATTTCCGGACTCGGCCAGGCTCGGTGCGCGGAAGCCGGTGGAATAGGTGCCGCGCAGCATCAGCTGGTCGAACGCCTGGTACTTGAAGCCGATCTTCGGCGCGACGTTGGCGCTGAAGTTCGGGTACTTGTCCACGCGGACCGCCGCATCCAGTTCCAGCTTGTCGGTGATCGGTGCCACGGTCTCGGCGAACAGCGCGTAGGTGTTGCGCTTGCCATCGAACCACGAGCCACCCTGCTGGGTGATCAGGCCGTTGGCCGCGTCGGCATTGCCCGGGGTGTAGAAGGTCTCACGGCTGGCATTGAAGCCGAACGCGGCGCGCATCTCGCCGGCCGGCAGCTGGAACAGCGGGCCTTCGATCTTGCCATCCAGGGTATGCAGGCGGGTCCACGACTGGATGTCGAAGGTCGGGAACGCTTCACGGATCAGCGCGGCGTTGGCTTCGCTGATCTCGCCGAACTTGTACGCCGGATGATCGGAGATGATCACCCGACCGGTGCCCGGATCGATCGTGTATGGGCCGAAGGCCTTCTCGAAGCCCTTGGTGTTGACGTTGATCGTCTGGTAGGTGGTGGAGTGGGTGCCAGCGCTGGCGAATGCGGTTTCCCAGTTCCAGTCACCCACATTGCCACGTGCGCCCGCCAGTACCCGGTAGCTCTTGTCAGTGTTGCGCTGGCCGAAGTAGTTCGGGCCGGCATCCTGCAGCAGGTAGTTCAGGCCGACCACCCCGCCCATCATTGCCTTCAGCTGCGGGCTGGCGTGGTTGTATTCGTTGTTGGGTCCCAGGAACGGGTACAGGAACTGATTGACGGTGTTGCCGGTATTGCGCGAGAACCAGCTGGTCGGGTTGCCGGTGGTGGTGCCGTAGGTGCGCGGCGTACCGCCGTTGGCGCGCAGGTCGATGTCGGTGTAGGTGGCCTCGGCAAAGATCTCGGTGTTGTCGCCGACCAGGAACGTGCCGTTGAGGTAGGCGGTGTTGCGCTCGGACTTGGCGCCGGCATCGATCTCGTTGTTCATCCAGGTTTCCCAGACGCAACGCGGGCCGGCCGCTTCACTGGTCAGCACGTTCCTGCAGCCCGGTGCAGCTTCCTGCACGCGGCGGCCGGTGACCGGATCGAACGCGAAGTAGGTACCCGGGTTGAACTCGCCCGGCTTGCTGCCCACGCCCAGGCGCAGGTTGTTGAGGTAGTTCGGGTTGTTGACGTAATACTGGTCGGGCCGCTTGTCGTAGAAGTCGCTGAGCGGAATCGCGTCGCGGCGGTACATGTTCACCGCGCCGTAGATGTTGAAGCGGTTCTCGGCCAGGTCACCGAAGCCGGCGGTGATGCTGGCCTGGCGCTCGCCGTAGGAGTCGATGCGCGAGGACGTATCGTTGGTGAAGCTGACCTCGGCACCCTGGAAGTTGCGCTTGGTGATCACGTTGATCACGCCGGCCACCGCGTCGGTGCCGTACACCGCCGAGGCGCCGTCGGTCAGCACTTCCATGCGCTCGATGGCGGCGGCGGGGATCGCATCGATGTTGACGAACTGGGTCTGGAAGCCGGCCGGTGCGCCGTAGTACGACAGGCGACGACCGTTCAGCAGGACCAGCGTGCCCTGCGCGCCGAGGCCACGCAGGTTGGCCTGCGAGGCACCGTCGGAACCGGTGAACAGCGACCGCGCATCCTGCTGCGCCGGGCGTGCGGCCGGCAGGTTGTCGAGCACCTGCAGCAGCGTGCGCGCGCCCATGTTCTGGATGTCCTGCTTGCTGATCACCTGCACCGGCGAGGCGGTTTCAACGTCGGTGCGGCGGATGTTGGAGCCGGTGACCTCGATGCGGGCCAGGTCAGTGGCCTTGTCCTTGCTCTCCTGGGCGAAGCCAGGAACGGCAACCGACAGCAGCACGCCGGCGATGGCCAGCGACAGCGGAGCGATCGAACGACAGGGGGGGCGGTGGTGGCGGGCGGGCAACATCGGGGTTCTCTCCTGGCAGGGGTGCAGCGCGATAAGTGAGCGCGTGGGCGTTCGGCGGGCAAAACGCTCCCGGGCCACGGCCACCAGGGCCATGGTCGGAATGGGCGGGGGGAGGAGCGGTGTTACGAGGGGGTCATGGGGCGACGATGCTGGCGGAGTCGCCCTCCTGGCCGATCAGTACGGCGTTGGCCCAGTTGGCGCAGACCTGGGCGGGTTGGCTGCCCTGCGCACCCAGCGTGCGCAGGCTCAGGGTGGAAAGGCCACGGATGTCCAGCTCCGGCTTGACCACGCCGGGCGCCTTCACCAGGCCGCTGTCGTACAGCAGGCGGTTGTCGCCCCAGACCTGGAACTGCAGGCCACCGGCGTTGCGGCAGGCGTCATCGATGCCGAGATCGGCGCGCAGCAGGTGCCAGCCGCCCTGCAGGCGCAGGTCGATCCGGCTGTTGGCGCCAACACCCAGGCCCCGGCGGAACTGCAGGCCGTTCATGCGCATGCCGGCGTCGCCACGGAACGACTGGTCGGCGCGCAGCTGGCTGGCCAGCGCGGCCGGCACCGGCAGCTCGGAGAGATAGCGCTGCCGGGCCGGTCGTTCTGGTTCCTGGTGTTCGAGGATGTGGAAAGTGGACAGCGCGATCGGGCCGACGTCGCGCGGCTGCAGTGCATCGAACGCGCGGGCGCTGCCCTGGGCGGCGGTGACCATCGGGTCGGTGCTGCTGGCGCCGTCGCCTTCCGGGTTCTGCACGCTCAGTACGCGGAAGCGCAGCAGGCGGCCGGCATGCGCCGGGAAGTCGATGCGCTGCACGCCCTCCTTCAACTGCAGGCGGCCGCGGGCGATCGGCTCGCCCCACTCACCGTTGCTGTCGCCCAGGTACACCTCATAGTCGCGTACCTGGCCATGCTTCCAGTTCTTGTCGTTGCGTGGCGCGATGTCGATGCCATCGATCATCTTCCGCTCACCGAAGCCGATCACCCACTCGTGGGCGCCGGTGCGCACGGCCTGGTTGCGCACACTACGGAACCAGGTGGCCGGATCGTCGTCGAAGGCGTTCTCCAGTGCATGGCCGGGCTCTTCGGCCGGGCGGTTGACCACCAGCAGGCTGTCGGCCGGCAGTTCTCGGCCCAGCACCGGTGCGGCCGGGTAGGCATCATCGGCGGCCGCTGCCGCCACCGCGAAGTCCAGCTGCAGCTGCAGCGGCTGGCGGATGTCCTGGGTGGCGGTACGCACATGCAGCGTGCCGCGGCGCTCCTTGGCATCGAAGTACCAGCCTTCGCTGGCGTTGTTGAGCGCTGCCGCATCGGCCAGCGCCGGCAGCGCGCGGCCACCGGCCTGCACCGCACGTGGTGCCTGCCGGCTGAGTACGCGCAGGCCGTAGCGGCGCTGGGCCAGCTGGCCGTTGTACTGGCCCTGCACGGCGTCGATCTGCACCTGCACCGGGCCACTGCCCTGCGCCGGCGCCTGCACGCGGATCTGCTGCGTGCTCGACTCACCCTGCTGGTAGCGGCGCGTGTTGCCATCGTCTTCGTACAACGTGTACTGCGAATCACCCTGCGGGTACAGGTCGAAGGTCACTTCATCGAGCGGTTTTTCGCCATCGAACAGCATCGACGGGTACATCGGCAGGATCGCACCGGCACGCACGAACACCGGCAGCGTGGCCAGGTCCACCTGGCGGTCCAGCTGGCGGCCGTCGGCACCGGCCTGCACGCGACGGCCATCCCAGTAGTCGATCCAGCCGCCGGCCGGCAGGTGGATGTCGCGGCGCCAGCCACGGCTGGCCGCCTGGCTGCGGTACACCGGCGCCACCAGCAGGTCGCGGCCGAGCAGGAACTGGTATTTGTAGGTCTCATCCTGCGCATGCGGATCGCGCGGGTGGTCCCACATCAGGCCACGCACCGGCGGTGCGCCGGTCTGCGCGGCCTCGTGCACCAGCCCATACATGTATGGCGTCAGGCGCATCTTCAGCTTCAGGTAGTCGCGGTTGATGCTGCGGTAGGGCTCGTCATACCACCAGGGGTGCTTGCGCGCGTTCGACGACCAGCCGCTCATGCCCATCAGCACCGGGGTGAACGCCTTCCACTGCAGGTCGCGGGTGAAGGTCTCGGCGCTGCCGCCGAAGATCGCATCGACGTCGCCACTCGCGTAGGCCATGCCGGACAGTCCCGAACCGACCAGGGTCGGCACGTGCCAGCGGATGTAGTCCCAGCTGCTGCTCTGGTCACCGGTCCACGCTACGGCGTAGCGCTGGATGCCGGCCCAACCCATTACCGTCCACAGGAACGGGCGCGAATCGGAGTTGTCGAGGATGCCGTTGAACGCCTGGCGGTTGGCGTCCATCGCGAACTGGTAGCCCTTGCCGGTCCAGGCCACGTCCAGCTTCTGCACGCGGCTGCCGGCCTTGCCCACTTCCCAGGCGATCTTGTCGACGCCGTTCTCGGTCCACAGGCCAGTGCGGAAACCGTAGCCGGCCAGCCCCTTCACCGTTTCCGGCAACTGCTTGTAGCCGCAGCCGTAGCCATCGTTGGGCAGGATCCAGCCACCGGGCATGTCGTGGGCGCGGTACTGCTTGGCCACGCTGTCGATCACATCGGGCGTGGTGCCGGTCGGGCCGTCGCTCCAGCCTTCGGGCACGGTGCCGGGCTTCTTGCTGTTGTCGCCGTCGTTGTAGCAATCGGCATCGCCGTAGGACAGCGCCCAGCGCGCGACCATGTTCGGGCGGCCGGTCAGCTGGGTATAGCGTTCGATCAGCTTGGGCAGGTCCGCGCCGACGAAGTAGTAGGCATCGAAGCGGTCTTCGCGATGCAGCAGCGTGGCCTGGTCGCTCTGGCGCAGGTCGTAGCTGCCATCGCTCCAGGTATTGCGCAGCATGCCCCAGCCACGGCTGCTGAGCAGCATCGGCGCCGGGCTCGGCCGATCACCTTCTTCCCAGCCACCGGAATAGGACACGTCCAGCTCGCGGCCCTTGAACTGGTAACGGCCGTTCTGCTGGCCACCACCGAAGTAGCCCTCATCGGCCTGCGAGGACAGCACCTGCACGCTCTGCGTGGCATCCAGGTCCAGCGGCTGCAGTTCCTGCCACAGCGCGGTGGGCTGGCCGTTGTCCAGCCGTTCCAGGCGCAGGCGCAGCGGCTGCCGCTGTACGTGCAGCACCAACGCGTCGGTGCGCACGCGGATTTCCTGCGCGTCTTCTTCCAGCTGTGCCTGCACGTTCGCCTTGGGCTGTGGCAGCACGATCGGTGCGGCCTTGTCGCCGGCGCCGGTCAGCGTGCCGTTGCGGCCGGCCTGCACGCGGATGATGTCGGTGGCCGGCAGTTCGATGCGGATCCGCGCGCCCTTGTCGGTCTGCAGGTCCCAGCCCTGCACGCCGTCGCGGCTGTCGCTGGCGCTGACCGAACGCAGGTTGCCGACCGGCTCGGCCCGGGACGGCATGGACGCCAGCATCAGTGCCGGCAACAGGGCCAGCATCAGCGGCGAGCGACGAACGCAGTTTTCCACGCGGACTCCCAACCCGTTCACCGGGCGTTTCGAAAGCGGTTGGGCCGACTCTAGGGCAGCGATTCGAAAGATGTCAACAAATTGAAAGGAAAAAGGAAGATATATTCCAGTGAAACGAAAGTTGTTGCGTTGCAGTACTTTGTGTAAGCGCTTGCAGGCGCCTGTTAAGCATTGTGCGATACGGCATTCCGCCCACCCTTTCGTTTTCCTGCGGTCGGTGCGCCGGGAAAAGTCGCCCACCCGTTTTCTTTCTTTTTACTTTCGATGTTTGACATTTCGAAAGAAAACGCAGATGGTGCGCTGGCCTAACTGGAACCTCCGAATGGACGCCACCCTGCTTTCCGATGTCCCCGCCTGGCAGCGCCTGGGCGGAGCCGATACCGCTACCGAAATCGCCCAGCAGCCTGCGCTGTGGGAAGCCCTTGCGCTGGACCTGTCGCGTGCCCGCGACCGCCTGCAGGCCTTCCTTGGCGACAGCCTCAACGACCCCCACCAGCGCGTGCTGTTCACCGGCGCTGGCAGCTCCGGCTTCATCGCCGAGATGGTGGCCGACGCGATCAACGCGCAGTGGCCGGCCGAGGTGCGCGTGGTGCACACCACCAGCCTGCTGACCCACCCGGCGCTGTACCTGCAGCGCGACCGCCCGACCCTGCTGGTCTCGTTCGGCCGCAGCGGTTCCAGCCCGGAAAGCGTGGCAGCGGTGGATCGCGTGCGCAGCGACGTGGATGACGCGCGCTTCCTCGACATCACCTGCAACGCCGATGGCGAACTGGCCCGCCGCGGCGCCGGTCGTGCCGATACCTGCACCCTGCTGATGCCGTCGGCCAGCTGCGACCGCGCCTTCGCCATGACCAGCAGCCTGACCTGCATGCTGCTGGCCGCACTGACGGTGTTCGATCGCTCTCCGTGGGATGCGCGCGTGGCGCGCCTGAAGCAGATCGCCGCGCTGGCCCGCGAAGGCCAGGCACAGTGGGATGCACCGGTGGCCGCGCTGGCGCAGCGCCCGTTCAACCGTGTGATCTACCTCGGCAGTGGCCCGCTGGAAGCGCTGGCGCGCGAGTGCGCGCTGAAGGTGCTGGAACTGACCGCCGGCCGCGTGCTGGCACTGGCCAACACACCGCTGGGCTTCCGCCATGGCCCCAAGTCGACGCTGGATGGCAACACCCTGGTCGTGGTGCTGCGCAGCGTGCAGCCACTGGCGCGCCGCTACGAGCAGGACCTGCTGGAAGAGCTGCGCCGCGACGGCGTAGCGGGCCAGGTGCTGGCGATCGGCCCGCATTCGGACATCGGCGCCGACGACGACTACACCGTCAGCGTGCCGCCGCTGGACGATCCGTGGCTGGCGCCGGTGTGGCTGGGCTTTGCGCAGCTGTTCGCACTGCAGCGCTCGGCCGCGCTGGGACTGACCCCGGACAACCCGTTCCCGGACGGCACCGTCAACCGCGTCGTCAAGGGCGTCACCATCCACCATGGCTGAGCTGATCGCCCACGCCTGCTATGGCATCGACATCGGTGGCACCAAGATCGAGCTGGTGGCATGCGATGCGGCGATGCAGGTCACCTGGCGCCGCCGCGTGGCCACCCCACAGGGTGACTACGACGGCTTCCTGCAGGCGGTGGTGGCGCTGGTCGCCGAGGCGGACGCTGCCCTCGGCCGCAGCGATGCGCCCATCGGCATCGCCCTGCCCGGCGTGCGCGACCGCCGCAGTGGCCGCCAGCTCAGCGCGAACGTGCCCGCACTGACCGGCCAATGCGTGGCGCAGGATCTGCAGGCGCGGCTGCAACGCCCACTGCATTTCGGCAACGACCTGCAGTGCTTTGCCCTGTCTGAAGCGCACGGCGGCGCGGCTGACGGTTACCCCAGCATGTTCGGCGCCATCCTCGGCACCGGTGCCGGTGGCGGCTTCTGCCTGCAGGGCCGGCTGCTGTCCGGCTTCAACGGCCTGGCCGGCGAATGGGGCCACTGGAGCGTGCCCGGCCACCTGCTGCAGCGCCACGGCCTGCCGCTGCTGGACTGCGGGTGCGGCCTGCAGGGCTGCGTGGAGCGCTATGTCTCCGGCAGTGGCGTAGCAATGATCGAACGCCATCTCGGTGGCAGCGCCGCCGACGCCAGCGCGGTGATTGCCCTGGCCGAGGCCGGCGATGCGCGCGCGCGCCAGGCGCTGGACATCCATCGTGACCTGCTCGGCCACAGCCTGGCCGCGCTGGTGCTGGCGCTGGACCCGCATGTGATCGTGCTCGGCGGTGGCCTTTCGCAGTACGCGCCGCTGTACCAGCAGCTGCCAGCGGCCATCGCGGCCCATCTGTTCCATGGCGTGCAGGTACCACCAATCGTGCCGCCGCGTTTCGGCGATGCCGGTGGCGCACGCGGTGCCGCGCTGCTCGCCTGCCAACCCTCGTTTTCCTGATGTCCGGAGCCTGACCATGTCCCCGCTGCAGACCCTGCTTGCCTCCCACCGCGCCGGCGCCAACGTCGGCCTGTACAGCGTCTGCTGCAGCAACGAGCAGGTGCTGCGCGCCGCCATGCATGTGGCGCTGGCCCATGGCACCGTGCTGCTGATCGAGGCCACCTCCAACCAGGTCGACCAGTTCGGCGGCTACACCGGCATGACCCCGCCGCAGTACCGCGATTACGTCGGCGCCCTGGCCGATGAAGAAGGCTTCCCGCGCGAGCGGCTGATCCTAGGCGGCGACCACCTCGGCCCGAATGCCTGGCAGAAGCGCCCGGCTGCCGAAGCGATGACCCACGCGCGCGTGCTGATCGAAGCCTACGTCGCCGCCGGTTTCCACAAGATCCACCTGGACTGCAGCATGTCCTGCGCCGATGACCCGGTGCCGCTGCCCGATGCCGTCGTCGCCGCGCGTTCGGCCGAGCTGGCCGAGATTGCCGAACGCACCGCCGCCGAACACGGCCTGCCGCCGCCGGTCTACGTGATCGGTACCGAGGTGCCGATTCCCGGGGGTGAAGCCTCGCTGGCCGAGGGCCTGCAGGTGACCACGCCGGCCGCCGCCGCGCAGACCCTGGCCATCCACCAGCAGGCGTTCGATACGCCACAGCTGCGCGATGCATGGCAGCGCGTGATCGCGATGGTGGTGCAACCGGGCGTGGACTTCGACCACAGCGGCGTGCACGAGTACAACCCGGAGGCCGCCCATGCGCTGGCCGACTTCCTCGAGCGGCAGCCGCGCATCGTGTTCGAAGCGCACTCCACCGACTACCAGCGCGAAAGCGGCCTGCACGCCCTGGTGCGCGACCACTTCGCCATCCTCAAGGTCGGCCCGGCGGCCACCTTCGCCTATCGCGAAGCGCTGTTCGCGCTGGCTGCGATCGAGGCCGAACTGCTGCCGGCTGCACAATGCTCGCGCCTGCCGCAGGTGCTGGACGCGGTGATGGTGGCGCAGCCGAAGTACTGGCAGTCCTACTACCACGGCGATGACGCCACACTGCGCCTGCTGCGCAGCTACTCCTTCAGCGACCGCTGCCGTTACTACTGGGGCGAGCCGGCGCTGGTGCAGGCGGTGCAGACCCTGTTCGCCAACCTGGAACAGCACGCGCCGCCGCTGGTGCTGCTCAGCCAGTACCTGCCGGAGCAGTACCGCGCCGTGCGCGAGGGCACGCTGGCCAACACCCCCACCGCACTGGTCCAGCACCGCATCGGCCTGTGCCTGGGCGAATATGCCCGCGCCTGCAGCGGCAACCGCGCCGGTAACCGCAGGCACGACGCAGCTTCGGCTGCCGGCGTTCCTGCGAACGGCTAATCTCTACCTCCCCGCGAAACCGAGAATGGCCATGCGCAACACCCGCTCCCGCCGGCAACAGATCCTGCAGCTGCTGATCGAGCACGGCTCGGTGCAGGTGGCCGATCTGGTCGAGCGCTTCGGCGTGTCGGCGGTGACCATCCGTGCCGATCTGACCCACTTCGAGTCGCAGGGCCTGGCCAACCGTACCCACGGTGGTGCCACGCTGGTGCGCACCCCGCCACAGGAGCAGGACATCCACGAGAAGGATGCGCTGAACCTGCCACTGAAGGAGTCCATCGGCGCCTGTGCGGCGCGCCTGGTGCAGCCGGGCGACAACATCATCATCGACTCGGGCTCGACCACGATGACGCTGGCCCGCCACCTGCGCGCGCATCGCGACGTGACGGTGATGACCAATGGCCTGAACATCGCCTGGGAACTGGCCAACGCGCCGGGCATCAACGTGCTGCTGACCGGCGGCCTGCTGCGCCAGCAATCGCTCTCGCTGCAGGGCAGCCAGGCCGAAGCCAGCCTCAACTCGTACAGCTTCGATACCCTGTTCCTGGGCGTGGATGGCCTGGACCTGCAGTTCGGGCTGACCACCCATGACGAAGCCGAAGCCCGTCTCAACCACCGCATGGTCGAACGCGCGCGTCGCATCGTGGTGCTGACCGACGCCTCCAAGTTCGGCCGCGTCAGCCTGCACCGCATCGCCCGCCTGGACCAGATCCACGCCATCATCACCGACGCCGGCATCGACGACGCAACCCGCGAGGGACTGCAGCGGCTGGGCATCGACGTGATCATCGCCGAGCCTCCCGCATGACCGATACCCGTTCCCTGCACGCCCGCATCCTCACCCCACTGGGTTGGCGGCGCGGCCACGTCCATTTTGATTCGCATGTGCGCCAACTGCAGGTGGATGACCACAGCGGCGCTGATGACCCGCAGCTGCCGGTGATCCTGCCCGGCTTCATCGACCTGCATGTGCACGGTGCGGCCGGCGTGGACCTGATGCAGGGCGGCGACGTGGCGCGCACCATCGCCCGCACCCATCTGCGCTTCGGCACCACCACGCTGCTGGCCACCACCATGACCGCCGGCCTGGACGAGATCGCGCACGCGCTGCAGGGTGTGGCCGCCGCCATGGCCGCGCCCGACGCCGATGCGGCATGCATCGCCGGCGTGCATCTGGAAGGCCCCTTCATCAGCCCGCAGCGATTGGGCGCGCAACCCAACCGCACCCTCGAGGCGACGCTGGCGCTGGTACAGCAGCTGCACGCGCTGGCGCCGATCCGGGTGATGACACTGGCGCCGGAAATCGGCGAGCACACCGCGCTGATTCCCGCACTGTCGGCACTGGGCATCCGCGTGCAGCTCGGCCACAGTGCGGGCACTTACGAAGAGGGCGTGGCTGCCCTGCAAGCGGGTGCCTCCGGCTTCACCCACCTGTTCAACGGCATGACCGGCGTCGATCACTATCGCCCAGGGATCGCTGCGGCCGCGCTGGCGCATGCGCAGTACGCCGAGATCATTCCCGACCTGCAGCACATCCACCCCGGTGTGATCCGCCTGGCTGCGCGCGCGATCCCGCGCCTGTACGCGGTGACCGATGCCACTGCCGCCACCGGCATGCCCGATGGCGAGTACGCACTGGGCGAGCAGCGCGTGCACAAGTGTGGCGGTTGCGTGCGCCTGGCCACCGGCTCGCTGGCCGGCAGCGCGCTGACCATGGACCAGGCACTGCGGAACCTGGTGTGCGTCGGCCTGGACCTGGCCGATGCCTCGCAGCGCGTTTCCACCTTCCCGGCCGACTACCTGGGCCTGGGCGATCGCGGCCGCATCGCGCCCGACGCCCGCGCCGACCTGGTGGTGCTGGACGCCGAGCTGCGCCTGCAGCAGGTGGTGGTCGGTGGGCGGGTAGTCGATCTGAACGCCGCAGACGCTTGATAGCTGCGTTCTTGTAGAGCCGAGCCATGCTCGGCTGCTTTTCGTACCGACATCGATGACGTCCGCGCCGTGCTTCGCGCGGCAAGCCGAGCATGGCCCGGCTCTACATGAAGCGCGCAAGCAAAATGCCCCAGCCACGCACCATCCCCGTTATTCCAGGAATACGCCGATGACCGCAGCCGTCGCACCTGCCGTACCCGCTTCCCCCACCCCGCGCTGGCCCGTGCGCTACCTGCTCTTCATCGGCGGCCTCGGTGGCCTGCTGTACGGCATCGACATCGGCATCATCGCCGGTGCCCTGCCCTACCTGGAAGCAACGGCCAGCCACGCCTGGCAGCTCAGCAGCCAGCAGCTCGGCTTCGTGGTGGCGGCGGTACTGCTGGGCAGCGTGCTGTCCTCGCTGTTCGCCGGCATGGTCGCCGACCTGATCGGTCGCCGCGGTGCGATGCTGCTGGCCGGCCTGCTGTTCACCGCCTCCATCCCGATCATGGCGCTGGCCTCCGGCTACACGCCGCTGCTGCTGGGCCGCCTGCTTCAAGGCGTCAGCGGTGGCCTGATCGGCGTGGTGGTGCCACTGTACCTGGCCGAGGTCCTCAGTCCCGAGCGACGTGGCCGGGGTGCGGCAATGTTCCAGCTGCTGCTGACCATCGGCCTGGTGCTGGCCGCACTGATCGGGCTGTACCACGCACATGCGGTGGATGCCGCCGCCGAAGCGGTGCGCTCGCTGCCGCTGGCACAGCAGGCGCAGGAACTGTTCACGGTGAAGGATCATGCCTGGCGCACCATCTTCTGGAGTTGCCTGGCGCCGGGCCTGTTGTTCTGCGCGGGCATTTTCTGGCTGTCCGAATCGCCGCGCTGGCTGGTGCGTCGCGGTCGCATCGACGACGCCCGCCGCAGCCTGCAGCGTGTGCTTCCTAGCGCAGACGTCGAGCCCACGCTGGCCCAGATCCAGGCGCCGGAATCGAGCAGCAGCGACGGCAGGCGCGACCCCCTGCTCAGCCGCCGCTATGTGGTGCCGTTCCTGCTGGCCTGCGTGGTGCTGGCCTGCACCCAGGCCACCGGCATCAACTCGGTGCTGGCCTACGCGGTGAACATCCTCAACCAGGCCGGCCTGTCCGGCTCGGTCGCCAACGGCGCCGACGTGGCAATCAAGCTGCTCAACGCGGTGATGACCGTGGTCGCCCTGCTGCTGGTCGACCGCAAAGGCCGCAAGTTCCTGCTGATGCTCGGCAGCGGCGGCATCTGCGTGGCCCTGCTGGCCGCCGCCACCCTGTTCTTCCAGGCCGAGCGCGGCCGTGCTGACGTGCAGCCGCAGCTGCAGGCGGCGGTCAGCGGCGACGGCCTGCAGCTGGTGCTGGACGACGCGCAGTGGCAGCGCCTGGGCAATGGCATCGACAGCCAGGGCCGGCCGATGCAGCTGACCGTGTCGTA
This sequence comes from Stenotrophomonas sp. PI_27, assembly GCF_027854495.1. Lineage (NCBI taxonomy): Bacteria > Pseudomonadati > Pseudomonadota > Gammaproteobacteria > Lysobacterales > Lysobacteraceae > Stenotrophomonas > Stenotrophomonas sp. PI_27. The sequence continues at coordinate 1,648 of NZ_JAJNOF010000018.1, read as the reverse complement.
CGCCTATGGTGACTTCACCAATGTGCGCGCCCTGCGCAGCGACAACCTGACTGATCGCGAGCTGCGCATCGAGCGCGCCGGCACCGTGCAGGCCGACAGCGTGATCGGTGCCTTCTTCCGCAAACTGCATCTGAACCCGTTTGCCGACCCGGCCAGTGCCGCGCAGGCACCGCTGCGCATCGAACAGGCCCGTATCGGCCCGGTACCGCCGCCGGCCCATGGCTGGGCGGTCGCTGCCTGCATCCTGGTGTTCGTCGCGTTCTTCGCGGTCGGCCCCGGCGTGTGCGTGTGGCTGGCGCTGTCAGAACTGATGCCCAACCGCATCCGCTCCAACGGCATGAGCATCGCCCTGCTGATCAACCAGTTCGTGTCGACCACCATCGCCGCGATCTTCCTGCCGACGGTGGGCCACTACGGCTACGCCAGCATGTTCGTGTTCTGGGCGGCGTGCACCTTCGTGTTCTTCCTGGTGGCCGCGTTCTGGCTGCCGGAGACCAAGGGCAAGTCACTGGAGGAGATCGAGGCACGGTTCGCACGGTAGCGGTCGACCTTGGTCGACCTCCGCGCGTAGCGCGGTGGTGTTGGCGCACCCGTCACTGACCGGTGATGTGCCTGGCCAGCGCCTGCGCCTCGGCAACGCTCGGCAGCCCGCTCAGCATCATCGATGCCCCGAACGGGCCTTTCACCGTCGCCACCATCAGCACGCGGCCATCCACGCTGATCGCCGCTCGCTGGCCGACCAGTGCTGCCGTGCCATCGTGGATGCGCTCGTGCGCTTCGGGTCGATAGCGGATCTGCAGGCCAGGTTGCTTGTCCTGATCCAGCACGTAGCGCACATCAGCGATGTCGGCGCTGCCGGCAATCGGCGGCTCGCGCAGGGCCAGGGTTTCACCTTGCCAGCGCGCCGGAGTGCCGTTGCCGGCCGCATCGACCGCGCTCAGGCGCACGTCCACACCGGCGCGCGGCGGCTGATCCTTGCCACCGGTCAGCGCGTGCGGAAGGCCACCCGGCGCGCAACCGCTCAGGGCCAGTGCCACCCCCAGCAACAACGATGGCACCGCCCTCATTTCAGCTTCCGCAGCTTGAACGCCACCAGCACCTGCAGCAGCCCGTACAGCAGGCTGCCAATGCCGATCCACAGCGTGGTCACCGCCACGCCTGCATACGGGTTGGCCGCGAACAGCAGCCCCAGCGTCACCGCCAGCACGCCACTGAGGATCAGCAGCCACTCGCCCTGGATCTGCTTGCGCACGCGAATGGCGAAGACGATGCGATAGATGCCGGCCACCAGCAGCCATGCCGCCAGGAACAGCACCAGCACGCTGGCGGTGGCCAGCGGGTTGATCACCGCCAGGATGCCGAAGCCCAGCGAGGCGATGGCATACAGCGCCAGCCAGCCGCGCGAGGCACCGCTGCCGCCGCTGATCAGTGCGAACAGGCTGATGACGCCTTCGATGATGGCCATCACGCCGAGCGTCCACGCCAATGCCATGGCCGCGGACAGCGGCCAACCGATGGCGATGATGCCGAAGCCGAGTGCGACCAGGCCATACAGCAGCAGGATCCACCAGCTGCGGCCAACCGCCGACAACAAGGGAGACAGGGGGGAATTCATGGCCACTCCTTCGATCCGGAATCGGCTTCATCC
>NZ_JAJNOF010000017.1:0-103386 GCF_027854495.1 Stenotrophomonas sp. PI_27 | reverse complement strand
CAGGCTGCGGCGTGGATTTGCCGGGGCTCTCTCCAGTAGATCCAGGCCATGCGTGGATGCTTTACCCCTTCAGCAACCTGAAACCCGCCCCTCCGATTTCATTAGTAATTCTACTCACAGGGCGAGTAGCATGTCCGGTCTCAGCCTCTGATACCGGCCCGTCGATACTCGCGCCATGCCCGCCGTTTCCGCCCGCTCCCGTCGCTCCCAGCCTGCCCGGCGCCTCCCCTGGAGGATCGGCTGATGGGTGCCGTCGTCGCCCTCGACCGGCTGCTGGACGGCCGCCAGTTGTGGCGCGGCCCGGCCCGCCAGGGGCCGGCCAGCGACCACCTGGCCAGCGGCCACCCGGCGCTGGACGCACGCCTGCCCGGCGGCGGCTGGCCGGCGAGCGGGCTGTGCGAGGTGCTGCAGGCGGCGCCGGGCGTTGGCGAACTGGCACTGGTCTGGCCGGCGCTGGCCAGGCTGAGCCAGCGCGACCGCCCGATCGTGCTGGTCGCGCCACCCCATCGCCCGCATGCCCCGGCCTGGGCTGCGGCCGGGCTGGACCTGGCCCAGCTGCAGGTCATCCACGCTGCGCCGAAGCAGGCGCTGTGGGCCGCCGAACAATGCCTGCGCTCTGCCGCCTGCGCGGCGGTGCTGTGCTGGCCACACCAGGCCGACGACCGTGCCCTGCGCCGGCTGCAGGTGGCCGCCGACAGCGGCCAGTGCCTGGGCTTCGTGTTCCGCGAGGCACAGGCGGCGCGCAATCCCTCCCCGGCCAGCCTGCGCCTGCAGCTCGACCACGGCCAGGTACGGGTGCTGAAGTGCCGTGGCGGCCTGCCGCCGGCGCAGCCGTTGCCACTGGCCATCGCCCACTGAGGCCGCGCCATGCACTGGGCCTGCGTGTTGTTGCCGCAGCTGGCGTTGGACAGCGTGCTGCGCCTGCAGCCGGACCCGCAGCGGCCACTGGTGCTGCTGCAGGGCCCAGCGCAGCGCCGCGTGCTGCGTGCGGTCAGCCCGGCCGCGCGCGCAGCAGGGCTGCGCCCGGGCATGCTGCTGTCGGCCGCGCAGGTGCTGGTGCAGGACATGCACCTGCACGATTACGATCCCAACGCCGAACAGCACACCCGCCAGCTGCTGGCCAGCTGGGCCTACGCCTACAGTTCGCAGGTCAGCCTCGATTTCCCGCACGCGCTGGTCATGGAGATCGGTGCCAGCCGCGCCCTGTTCGGTGACTGGTTGACGATCCAGCAGCGGCTGCGCGGCGAACTGCACGAACTTGGTTTCCGCCACCGGCTGGTGGCGGCGCCTACTCCGCATGCCGCGCGCGTGCTGGCCAACGTCCACGATGGCCTCGGCATCGATGCGCAGCAGCTGCCGGCGGCACTGGCGCAGCTGCCCTTGCCGCGCTGCGGCCTGCCCAGCGAAGCGGTCACCGTGCTTGGCCGTTCCGGCCTGCGCACGCTGGGCGCGGCACTTGAACTGCCGCGCGACAGCCTGGCCCGGCGCTTCGCACCGGACGTGCTGCAGCAGCTGGATGCATTGCGTGGGCGACCCACCGCGCCCCTGCGCTACTACCAGCCACCGGACCGTTTCGATGCACGCATCGAATTCGAGTACGAAATCGAATCCAGCCAGGCCCTGTTGTTCCCGCTGCGCCGCCTGCTGCTGGACCTGGCCGCGTTCCTGTGTTCGCGCGATGGCGGCGTGCAGCGCTTCGACCTGCAGTTCGAGCATGACCTGCTGCCGGCCAGCGTGCTGACCATCGGCCTGCTGGCGCCCGAGCGCGATCCCGCGCTGCTGTTCGAGATCGCACGCAACCGCATGGAGGCTTTCACCCTGCCGGCCGGCAGCCGCGCACTGCGCCTGCAGGCCGAGCAGTTGCCGCCGTTCGTACCGGCCGCGCGCGACCTGTTCGATACCCGGCCGGCGCAGGCGATGCCCTGGAACCAGCTGCGCGAGCGCCTGCGTGCGCGGCTGGGCGATGACGCCGTGCAGCCGCTGGCGGTGCAGGCCGACCATCGCCCCGAACGCGCCAGTGGCACCCAGCCCGCGGCCAAGCCTCCGTCGTACTGGCCGCTGCGCCCCGGCTGGCTGCTGGACACCCCGCAACCGCTGCGTGACCCGCGCCTGCGCATCGTCGCCGGGCCGGAGCGGATCGAATCGGGCTGGTGGGACCAGGCCGACGCGCGCCGCGACTACTACGTGGTGGAAACCGCACACGGCCAGCGCGGATGGGCCTTCCGTGAGCGCAACGATCCGCATGCGCCGTGGATGCTGCACGGCTGGTTCGGCTGAGCCGCCATGCACAGCGAACTGCCCGGCTACGCCGAACTGCACTGCCTGTCGGCCTTCAGTTTCCAGCGCGGTGCTTCGATCGCCGAAGAGCTGTTCGCGCGTGCCGCCGGCCAGGGCTATCGCGCGCTGGCGATCACCGATGAATGCTCGCTGGCCGGCATCGTGCGCGCCTGGCAGGCAGCGAAGACGCATGGCGTGGCGCTGATCGTCGGCGCCGAATTCCAGGTCGAGGACGGGCCGAAGCTGGCCCTGCTGTGCACCGACCAGGCCGCCTATGCCGGGCTCTGCCAGTTGATCACCACCTGCCGGCGGCGCGCAGCCAAGGGCGAGTACCGCTGCCTGCGCGAGGACCTGCTCGGCCTGCCCGACGGCCTGTTGTGCCTGTGGCTGGACCGGCAACCCGCCGCCACCGACCTGGAACTGCTGCGCGCCGGCTTCAATGATCGGCTGTGGTTGGCGGTGGAGCTGCACCACGAACACGACGACGCACGCCGCCTGCAGCAGCTGCAGGCCTTCGGCGAACGCCACCGCCTGCCGCTGGTCGCCAGTGGCGACGTGCACATGCACGTGCGCCGCCGCCGCGCCCTGCAGGACACGCTGACCGCGATCCGCCACCGCTGCAGCGTGGCCGAGGCCGGCTGGCGCCTGTTCCCCAACGGCGAGCGCCACCTGCGCCCGCGCACCGCGCTGGCCCAGCTGTATCCGCCCGAACTGCTGGCCGAGACCCTGCGCATCGCCGCGCGCTGCCACTTCACCCTGGAACAGCTGCAGTACACCTACCCGCGCGAGCTGGTGCCCGAGGGCCACGATCCGGACAGCTGGCTGCGCGTGCTGGTCGAGCGTGGCATCGGGTGGCGCTGGAAAGACGGCATCAAACCGAAACAACGCGAGCAGATCGAACACGAACTGGCGTTGATCAAGCAGAAGAACTACGCCTCCTACTTCCTCACCGTGCAGGACATCGTGCGCTTCGCGCGCAGCCAGGACATCCTCTGCCAGGGCCGCGGCTCGGCGGCCAACTCGGCGGTGTGCTTCGTGCTGGGCGTGACCGAGATCGACCCGGCGCGCAGCAACCTGCTGTTCGAGCGCTTCATCTCCGCCGAGCGCGACGAGCCACCGGATATCGACATCGATTTCGAGCACGAGCGGCGCGAGGAAGTGCTGCAGTACGTGTTCAAGCGCTATGGCCGCGAGCGCGCCGCACTGACCGCGGTGGCCATCAGCTACCGTGGCCGCAGCGCGATCCGCGATGTCGCCCGTGCACTTGGCCTGCCGATGGACCAGGTCAACGAACTGGGCGCGGCGATGGACCACTGGGGCGGCAACATCCCGCTGCCGGAAACCCTGCGCGAGCGCGGCTTCGATCCGGACACGCCGTTGATGCGGCGCCTGCTGGCGTTGACCGCCGAGCTGATCGATTTTCCACGCCACCTGTCGCAGCACCCGGGCGGTTTCGTGATCTCCGAGCATCCGCTGTCGACCCTGGTGCCGGTGGAAAACGCGGCGATGGCCGACCGCACCGTCATCCAGTGGGACAAGGATGACCTGGATGCCACCGGCCTGATGAAGGTCGACTGCCTGGCCCTTGGCATGCTCACCGCCATCCGCAAGTGCCTGGCGATGCTGAAACAGCATGGCCTGCACGAAGGGCGCATGGATGCGATCCCGCCCAAGGATGCGAAGACCTTCGACATGATCTGCGCCGCCGACACCATCGGCGTGTTCCAGATCGAATCGCGCGCGCAGATGGCGATGCTGCCGCGCATGCAGCCGCGCACGTTCTATGACCTGGTGATCGAAGTCGCGATCGTGCGCCCCGGCCCGATCCAGGGTGACATGGTCCATCCTTACCTGGAGCGGCGGCGGATCCTGCGCGAACAGGGACCGGGCGCATTGAACGACCCGGACAACCCGCTCTACCCGCCGCAGCTGGAACGCGTGTTCGCACGCACGCTGGGCGTGCCATTGTTCCAGGAACAGGTGATGCAGCTGGCAGTCGAAGCAGCCGGTTACACGCCTGGCCAGGCCGATGCCCTGCGCCGCTCGATGGCGGCCTGGAAACGCCGTGGCGGGCTGGAACCGCATCGCGAGAAGCTGCTGGCCGGCATGTTGGAGAACGGTTTCAGCCTGGAATACGGTGAGCATCTGTTCGAGCAGATCAAGGGCTTCGGCGATTACGGCTTCCCGGAAAGCCACGCCGCCAGCTTCGCCCTGCTGACCTATAACAGCTGCTGGCTGAAATGCCACCACCCGGCCGCGTTCACCGCCAGCCTGATCAACAGCCAGCCACTGGGTTTCTACAGTCCCGACCAGCTGCTGCAGGATGCGCGCCGGCATGGCATCGGCGTGCTGCCGGTGGACGTGCGCTTCAGCGACTGGGACTGCACGCTGGATTTCAGCAGGGGCGCGGCCGCGATCCGGCTCGGCATGCGCCTGGTCGACGGCTGCAATGAAGCGGCTGTACAGGCCATCATGCGCGAACGTGCGCGGCGCCCGTTCGAGGATGTCGGCGACCTGTGCCAGCGCACCGCACTGGATCGCCGCCAGCAGGGCCTGCTGGCCGATGCCGGTGCGCTGCGTGGGCTCAGTGGCCATCGCCATCGTGCGCGGTGGGACATCTCCGGCGTGGAAAACCGCCTGCCGCTGTTCGACCAGGCCCGCGCCACTGCTGAAGCGCGCGTGCCGCTGCCGCTGCCCAGCGCCTGGGACGACATGCAGGCCGATTACCGCAGCACCGGCACCACCCTCGGCCGCCATCCGATCTCGTTCCTGCGCACGCAGCTGCGCAGCCGCGGCTGCCTGGATGCCGCGCAGCTGGCGGGCCACGGCCATGGCCGCCGCGTGCGCATCGCCGGCTTGGTCCGCATGCGCCAGCGCCCGCAGACCGCCAGTGGCGTTACCTTCCTCACCCTTGAAGACGAGACCGGCATGGTCAATGCCGTGGTCTGGCGGCACCTGGCCGATCGCCAGCACCGGGTACTGGTCGATACCCAGCTGATGCAGATCGACGGCCGCCTGGAACGCGTCGATGGCGTGCAGCATGTCATCGTGCAGCGCATGCATTGCCTGGATGAACTGCTGCAGGGGCTGCGCAGCCACAGCCGCGACTTCCATTGACGATACACGACGTCACACACCGAACTGGCCATCGGTCGCCCGTATCCGCGATCGTCGCTGCATCCAAGGAAGGACGACACGATGCCGCGCACACTGCTGCTGACCACGCTGCTGGTCTCCACCCTCGCCCTGCTGGTCTCTGGCTGGACCGCCTGGAACCTGCATCGCAACCAATCGCCACAGCGCATCCTCGAAGCACGCGGGCTGATCATCCACGACGGCACGGGCCAACCCCGGGTGATCCTCGGCGCGCCGGTGCCCGACCCGGTCAGCCACGGCCGGACCCAGGGGCCGCGCGCCACGGCCCTGTCCGGCCTGATCCTGCTCGGCCCGGACGGCTCCGAGCGCGGCGGCTATGGCACCAGCGATCGCGGCGGCGAAGCCGTGCTGACCCTGGACGATGCCAACGGCACCACCGAGGTATTCAAGGTGGTGGCCAACCCGGACCGGGGTGCCAGCCTGATGGTCAAGCACCAGAACAACACCGGCGCCATGCTCACCTCCTGGCAGGGCACGCCGGAGCTGATGTTCATCGATGACAGCGGCCAGTCCTACTACGTGCGCCCCAGCGCCAACGCCGCGCCCTGATCTGCTTCTGGCGTCGAGCCATGCTCGGCGCTACACACCGCACACCGCCGCCAGATCATCGGCCAGCTGCCGCAACTGCGCCGCGCCCAGCGCCGCGCAGGTGATGCGCAGGCCATGCCCCGGCGCAGCCACCGCGAACACTTCACCCGGGCGCACATGCCATCCGCGCGCGGCCAGCGCCAGTACCTGCGGATGGCTGTCGGCCGGCAATGGCAGCCACAGGTTCAATCCCTCCATCGGCAGCGGCGTCGGCATGCCCCGCGCGCGCAGCAGTTCCTGCAGTGACTGCAGGCGCTGCTGGTAACGCGCTCCGGCTGCGACGATCTTCGCCCGCTGCGCCGCCGAGGCCAGCACCGTGATGGCCGCATCCTGCAACAGATGACTGACCCAGCCGGTGCCTGGCGCCAACCGCAACCGCAACCGCGTCGCGGTCTCTTCATCACAGGCCAGCCAGGCCAGCCGCAGGTCGGGGCCGAGCGGCTTGGACAGCGAACGCAGCAGCGCCCAGCGCCGGCCGTCCGGCGGCAACACCGAGTGGTAGGTCTGCTGCGAGAGCAGCGCGTAATGATCGTCGATCAGCACCGCCACCTGCGGGTAGGCCGCCAGCAACTGGCGCAATGCCCGTGCCCGCTTCGCATCCAGGCACGCCCCGGTCGGGTTGTGCGCACGCGGCGTCAGCAGCACCGCACGTGCGCCGGCCTGCAATGCCTGCCGCAGCGATTCGACCTGCATGCCATGGGCATCCACCGCCACCGGCAACGGCGCGTGACCCGAAGCGTTGAGCACGTTGAGGCTGCCGAGGAAGCATGGATCCTCCACCGCGATGCGATCCCCCGGCAGCAGCCACGCCGCCAGCAGGCGTTCAATGCCATCGACCGCGCCATGGGTCAGCTCCAGCGCATACCCCTCGGGGCAGTCTGCATCCAGCGAGGCGCGTGCCAACGCCTGCAACCTCGGGTCGACCGTGCCCACGCCGTACAGCCGTGGCGCCGTCGACGCCAGCCGCAGGTTCGGCAGCAGGCGCGGATCCGGATTGCCACCGGCCAGGTCCTGCAGCGCCAGCCCCGGCGTGCTGCCTTCGCGCGGCATCGCCGGCGGCAGTCCGCGCACCACGGTGCCACGGCGGCCCGCCGTGCTGGCCAGGCCCGCCGCATCCAATCGCTTGTACGCAGCAGCCACGGTGTTGCGGTTCACCCCCAACTGTTCGGCCAGCTCGCGCACCGGCGGCAGCACACTGCCGGCCGGCAGGCCGCCCTTGCCGATGCCATCGCGGATGCTGTCGAAGATCGACTCGGCGCTATGCCCGGTGATTTTCATTTTGTCCTATGCCAAACTATCTCTTGTCCTGTGCCAGTGTATCCGACCCTGGCCATCCTGCATTGGAGGTGCCCGCATGCCCCTTGCCGCTGCCGACTGGCCCGTCGCCCAGTCCGTTGAACAGATCGCCGCCAACCTGGTCACGGTGCGCCAGCGCATTGCCAGCGCCTGCGCCCGCGTTGGCCGCGACCCGGCCAGCGTGCGCCTGCTGCCGGTCAGCAAGACCGTCGATGAGGCACGCATCCGCATGGCGGTGGCCGTCGGTTGCCACATGCTGGGCGAGAACAAGGTGCAGGAAGCACAGCGCAAGGCCGAGGCGATGGCCGACCTGAACGTGCACTGGTCGGTGATCGGCCACCTGCAGACCAACAAGGCGCGCTACGTGGCGCGCTTCGCCAGCGAGTTCCAGGCGCTCGACAGCCTGCGCGTGGCCGAGGCCCTGCAGCAGCGCCTGCAGCTGGAAGACCGTACGCTGGATGTATTCGTGCAGGTCAACACCTCGGCTGAACCCAGCAAGTACGGACTGGAGCCCGACGCGGTCGAGGCCTTCGTGCACCAACTGCCCGCGTTCGATCGCCTGCGCGTACGCGGCCTGATGACGCTGGCCATCTTCACCCCGGAGGTCGAGCGCGTGCGTGCCTGCTTCGTGCGCCTGCGCCAGCTGCGCGACCAGCTGCAGGGCACTGCGCCTGCCGGCATCGACCTGTCTCAGCTGTCGATGGGCATGTCCGGCGACTTCGAAGTCGCCATCGAGGAAGGTGCCACCGTGGTCCGTGTCGGCCAGGCCATCTTTGGCGCGCGCGCCACCCCGGACAGTTTCTATTGGCCCAGCAATGGAGCCCCGGCATGAAGCATGCGGTCGTCCTGCAACACGTTGCCTTTGAAGACCTCGGTACCTTGCAGCCTCTGCTTCTGGCGCAGGGCTGGCAGCTGCAGGTGCTGCAGGCCGGCATCGACACGCTCGACGCGGCCGAGGCCGCCGACCTGCTGGTGGTGCTGGGGGGACCGATCAGCGTCAACGACGTTGATCTCTATCCCTTTCTCAACGACAGCATCGCGCTGTTGCAACGCCGGCTGCAGCAGCAGCGACCCACGCTGGGCATCTGCCTCGGCGCGCAGCTGATGGCACGTGCGCTCGGTGCCGACGTCACCGCCACGGGCGGCAAGGAGATCGGCTTTGCGCCGCTGCTGCTCACCGATGACGGCCAGCGCTCGCCGCTGCAGGCCCTGCAGGGTATCCCGGTGCTGCATTGACATGGCGAGGCGTTCGAACTCCCGGCCGGTGCACGTCGCCTGGCCAGCACGCCGGCCTGCCGCCACCAGGCGTTCGCCATCGGCAACCATGCGCTGGCACTGCAATGCCATCCCGAGCTGGACGCACGCCAGTTCGAACGCTGGCTGATCGGCCACACCCTGGAACTGGCCCAGGCCGGCATCAGTCCCAACGACCTGCGTGCGCAGTCGCGTCGCTATGGTGCGCCACTGGCGGCGGCCGCCACCGCGATGTTCGACCATTGGCTGCAGGACCTGCCGGAGCAACCGCGATGAACTACCGATTGCAGATCCACCGCGATGGCGCCTACTGGGGCCACTTCGACTGCGCCGGCCCCGATGCCCTGCAACGCATGGACGCCATCGCCGCGCAGCTGCCTGCCGGCCAGGGCTTCCAGCTGAAACGGCAGAAAGGTGTCGGCGAAGAACGCATCCTGTCCAGCAATGCCGACGGCCTGCGCGTGCTGGCGGCGCAGGTTCAGTACCGCGACCTCTGACGATCCGATGGGGCACCGGCCACTGGCCGGCACCTCTCTGCACCGCAAGCGGATGCGGGCGAAATACCACCTCTTGATGCAAATGATTCTCTTTTGCTGTAAGGTGCAGCCGCTGCCCTTGCCGCCGCGGGCTGTTCCCTTTCCCAGTTGTCGCCCGCCCCGTGTCCACGCCTGTCGAACCGACGGATGTCGCGCAGCTGTGCGCGGCCCATTACCGGCCGCTGCACGCCCATGTCCGCCGTAAACTCCCGCAACGCTGCGACGCCGATGACGTCGTGCAGGAAACCTGGCTGCGCGTTGTCAGCGTCGCCGCCAGTGGCCTGCTGGGCAACGGCCGCGCCTACCTGTACCGCGTCGCCCACAATCTGATCGCCGATCATTACCGCCAGCGCAAGCGCCGGCGCGAAGAAGCGATGGATGAGGCGCAACTGCACGCGATCGCCGACCCTGCGCCATTGCCGGTACAGCGCCTGCTCAATACCGAACAGCTGCGCCACCTCGACGCAGTCATTGCCGCCCTTCCCCCTCGTTCACGCCAGGTGTTCCTGCTGGCACGGGTGGAGCAGATGGCACTGGCCGAGATCGGCCGCCAGCTGGGTATCAGCCGGCAGACCGCGCATGGCCATCTGCTGCGTGCGCTGGTCGCACTGCAGCAGGTCCCCGGCGCATGAGCCAGGAGGCGATCGCGCGCGAGGCCGCGCGTTGGTGGCTGGACGGGCATGAAGGCGGCCGCGACGAGCGTGCGTTCAATCAGTGGTACCACGCCGACGTGCGCCACGCCGCGCAGTACCAGCACCTGCAGGCGCTCTGGCAGGCCGGTGATGCGACGCCCAGCCTGCAGCGGCACCAGCACAGGCGGCAGCGCCGGCGCCTGCGCGAGGCCGGCACCGCGGTGCTGCTGCTCTGTGCACTGGGCCTGTATACCCGCCAGGCCGCACCGCCGGCCGCGCAGGTGATGCGCACGGCCGCGGGCGAGGTCCGCGAAGAAGTGCTGCCCGACGGTTCACATGTGCTGCTCTCGCCCGGCAGTGAAGTGCGTATGCGCATCGATGCGCAGCGGCGCCAGCTGCAGCTGCAGCACGGCCAGGCGTGGTTCAAGGTGGCCGCCGATGCGCAGCACCCGTTCCAGGTGCACACGACGCACGGCACGGTCACCGCGCTCGGCACGGCCTTCGACCTTGCCGTGCACGACAATGACAGCGTGGTCACCGTCACCGAGCATCGCGTCCGCGTGGACAGCGGCATCCGCAGCGAGCAGGCCACCGAAGGGCAACAGCTGCGCTTCGATGGCCGGGCTCCCATCCGGACCCTGGCTGCCCGCCCCAGTGCCCTGGACTGGCGCGAACGCCGCCTGCACTGGGTCTCCACGCCCTTGGCCGAGGTCACCGAGGACCTGGATCGCTGGCATGGCGGCCACACCTGGATCCTCGGCGCACACCTGCGCCAGCAGCCGGTCACCCTGCTCGGCAGCGCCGACGGTGCGGCGCGCAGCCGCGACCAGCTGGCCACGCAGCTGCAGGTGCGCGTGCTCCGCCTGGGCGCGGGCGTGCAGGTGTGGCTGCCGCCACGCAAGGGACATCACGATGCACCCTGACAACGGCCCCGCCACTGCGTCTCCCCAGGATGACGACGCGCTGCGTCAGCCCCTGGAGCCCCCGATGCCGTTTCACCGCCCCCTTGTCCTGGCCCTGTCACTGGCCTGCGCCAGTCCGCTTCCGTTGTTGCCTGCCAGCGCCTGCGCGCAGGTCGTCACGCGCCACTTCGATCTTCCTGCACAACCGCTGGCCAGCGCGCTGGATGCCTACAGCCGGCTGACCGGTGTCGATCTGGTGATCGGCGCGGCATTGCCGGGCGGCCAGACCGCGCCGGCACTGCGTGGACAGTTCGACGATGCGCAGGCCCTGTCGCGCCTGCTGGTCGGCAGCGGCCTGCGCCCGCGCTTCATCGACGCACGCCGCGCCACCCTGGAACCGGCGCCGGCCCCCCCCGCCGATGGCAGCCGTCGAACCGGCCCGCTCCGCGTCCGGGGTGATGCCGCGCAGGGTCACTCTCCCGGTGCAGGGGCCAGCCAGTATGTGCCGGCCACCCGCGATGGCTTTGCGCCAGCGGTCGGCAGCGAGCGCGTGGCGATGGCCGAACGCCAGGACGGCAACAGCCTGCTGCGCTCGATGCCCGGCAGCCACAGCTTCCACTCGCGCAGCCAGCCCGGCCTGCAGGTCAACATCCGCGGCATGACCGGTGCGGGGCGGGTCAACACCATGATCGATGGCGTCACCCAGACCTTCCGCAACAATGCGGGCCACGGCTCGGGCGGGCCGTTCGCCTATGTCGATCCGTTCCTGCTGGCCGGCGTGGACGTGCAGCGCGGCGCAGTCGCCGGTGGTGATGGCGCCGGCACGCTGGCCGGCAGTACCAATTTCCGCACGCTCGACATCGACGATCTGCTGGGCGAAGGTCGTGACTGGGGCCTGCGCGCGGGTTACCGCCATGGCAACAACGGCTACGGCAATGGCCGTACCTTTGCCGGTGCCTGGCGCCACAGCGAGGATGGCGGCGACCGCCAGTTCGGCCTGCTGGCCGCTGCCAGCAGCAGCCGCAGCAGCGAGTACGCCACCGCGCGCGGGCAGAAGAACACCGCCGACCCGGGCAGCCAGCAGCCCGGCAGCTGGCTGCTGAAAGCACGCCTGCAGCCGAGCGACCAGCACCGGCTCGACCTGAGCCACATGCGTTACGAAAACGACTTCTACCACAACTACCCGTGGCAGATTTCCGCACGCAACCAGCGCGCCCGCTACCACTACACGCCCTATTCGCCGTGGATCGACCTGCGCGCGACCTTCGCCGGCAACAAGACCCGGCTGTTCTACCCGCCCGTGGAGGATTCCAGCTACATCGGTCGCCGCACCCACAGCAGCCTGAGCAGCTGGACCCTGGACAACACCAGCCGCTTCGATGTCGGCGCACTGCAGGCGCGCTGGAACACCGGCATCAAGCACCAGTCGGACATCTATGTGGCCGACACCCCCACCCTGCGCGGGGCCAACCCCGAGGGCCGCAGCCAGCTGGACAGTGTGTTCAGCACGCTGGAGCTGCAGTACGACGTCTACGCGCTGACCGCAGGCCTGCGCCAGGATCGGTATGGCATCCGTGGTCACGTTCCCGTGTGCTCGGATGTGCCCGGCCAGTGTGCAGAGATCAACGGCGGCGGCATCGATGTGCGCCGCACCCAGCGCGCACTCAGCCCCAGCCTGGCGGCAGCGTGGCAGGCCACCGACTGGCTGCAGCTGTTCGCTGAAGTCTCGCGCACTTCCCGCCCGCCGCGGGTGCAGGAGATGTTCTTCGAGAAGATTCCTCTGGAAGGCATGAGCGATGCCGATGGCGTCGGCGCCAACCCGTTCCTGCGCCGTGAGCGCTCGCGCAACCTGCAGTTCGGCGTCAACCTCAGCGCCTCCTCGCTGCTGACCGACGGTGACCTGGCGCAGCTGCGCGTCACCCGCTTCGACAACCGCATCCGTGACTACATCAAGCCGCAGTACCTGCTGATCGTGCACCCGCCGGAGGTGGAGCCATTCGTGGTGCCGATCGACAGCGATCCGCAGCTCGCTGCCTGGACCGATGCGCTGGACGTGGACGACTTCAGCACCACCACGCGCTGGATGAACCACCCGGGCGTGGTGCGCATGCGCGGTATCGAGCTGGAAGCGCACTACGCCAGCGCGCACTACCACGCCACGCTGAGCTGGACCCGTTCGCACACCCGCGCGCCCGCCATCGAATTCGTCAACCTGGAAGACATCACCGCCCTGCCCGACCGCTACTGGACGCTGGACGTGGGCGGCCGCTGGTGGCAGCAGCGCGTGCAGGCCGGCCTGCGCGCCGAATACTCCGGGCCCACCGAGGAAGGCCATGACTTCTTCCAGACCCGCAAGACCGGCGGCACCGGCGTGCTGCTCGACTTCTACGCCAGCTTCAAGCCCCAGCCCAACACCACGCTGTGGCTGAACATCGAAAACCTGCAGAACAAGTCCTATGACAACAACGCCTCCATCGACAGCATCTTCAGCCCGATCCTGGACCGCGGCAACGGTCGCGGCCGCACCGTCTCGATGGGCCTCAACGTGGCGTTCTAGCCGCCGCTGGCTGCCGCTGTGTCTGCTCGCGCTTGCCGCACTGGTGCGCGCGCAGCCACTGCCCGGCACGGTGATCGACCTGGCCAGTGGCCGGCGCCTGGACGAAGCCGCGTTCGTGAAGCGCGCAGCGAATGCCCCGCGACTGCTGCTGGGCGAACGCCACGACCAGGCCGCTGACCACGCTGCCCAGCGCTGGCTGCTGCAGGCGCTGCAACAGCAGCGTCCACACGGCGCACTGGTGCTGGAGATGATCGCCAGCGAGCGCCAGCCGCGCCTGGACCGCGTGCAACGCTGGCTGGCCAAGGGCAATCGTGCCGACGGCACGCGCCTGCAGGAACTTCTGGACTGGGATGCACGCTGGCCGTGGGCTGCCTATGGCGGGCTGGTACAGGACGCCACCGCGGCCGGCATCCCCCTGTTCGGCGGCAACCTGTCGCGTGCCGAGGTCAATGCGTTGCTCGCCTCCAACGCCTCGGTGCGGTTCCCGATGCCCACCGCCCGGCAACGCCTGTCGGTCGTGGTGCTGGCCCAGCACGCAGGCGCAGCGCCGATGCTGGAAGGAATGCTGGCCGTGCAACAGGCCCGCGACATCCGCATGGCACAGGTACTGGCCGCAGCCCCTGCACCCGCGCTGCTGGTGGCCGGCCGCTGGCATGTACTGCGCGGTACCGGCGTGCCGGGCTACCTGCCACCGGACGCACCGGCACTGGTGATCGCGCTGGCGTCACCCGGTGAAACCGTCGATGCGGCCGACGCCGACCTGCTGTGGGTGCTGGGCGATGAGTGAACGGCGCCAACACTGGCAGGCGATTGCCATCAGCATCGGCCTGCACCTGTTGCCCTTGCTGCTGTTGATGCACTGGGTGGCAACGCCGCCGCTGCCGCCGCCAGCTGAGCAGGACGTGCGCATCAGCCTGCGCCTGCTGGCACCGGCTACGCCGCCCCAGCCGGTGGAAGAGCGCCAGGCCGACACCCCCAGCCAGGCGCAGCAGGCGCGCGCGTCGCGGCCAACCAGGTCGCCCCCGCCACCGAAGCCCACCACCGCGCGCGAGGGAGAGTTGACCGCCAGCGCACGCGGCGGTTCCGGCGAGCACGCCCTGCCCCCCGCCCCGGCGGCGACCGTGACCGATACACCTCCCGTGCCGGCATCGATCACGGCCGCGCCGCCCACTCCGGACGCACCACCGGCGGACGTCCAGGCCGGCGCCGCCAGCGACCAGTGGGACGCCCGCCTGATGGCGCGGCTGGAGCGCTACCGCTACTACCCTGCCGCCGCACGCGCGCGCCGCCAGCAGGGAACGGCCTGGGTCAGGGCCAGCATCGGCCGCACCGGCCGCCTGCTGTCATTGCGGCTGGAGCAGTCCAGTGGCCAGCCGGAGCTCGACGCGGCCGCGCTGCAGACGTTCCGCCGCGCCCAGCCGCTGCCGCCCATTCCCGATGAACTGAAGGCACCGCAGGAACGGGTGGTCCCGGTGGAGTACTACCTGCGCTAGGCGTCGCGGAACGGCGCGGCCGTCTGCGACCTCAACCGCGGTTGGCGTCACGTAGATGCGCCACATCACAGCGGCCCGCCGCGCGCACCGATCCCGGCAGGGCCTAGAGCCGAGCCCGTGCTCGGCTGCTGCACACGAAAAGCAGCCACGCAGGGACCCGGCCCCGCAGAAGCAGGTTCAGGTCCACGCCGGGTCTGCGGTGAAATCGATGGTCAGCCAGAACGTACCGCCACGTGCGTCCAGCCGCAACGCGATCTCATCGCGCATCGCATCGACCTCGCCCACCGCGCCCAATGGTGTCGCCGGGTCCGCCAATACGTGGATCTCGACAAAGCGCATCCGCCCCATCTTCGCCACATGGCTGGTGAAGCCGGCATAGCCCCGCTCGGCGACGAACGCCTGCATCACCTGCTGCACGCGCCGGTCCAGGTCATCCGGCGCCACCTGCAGTACCTCGCGCATGGCCTTCCACGCGCTGCGCGCCGGGACCGGCAGCACCGCCAGGCTGATCAACGCCAGTACGATCGAGTCCAGGTACGGCACCCAGTGGTGCCAGTCGCTCCCATGCAAGGCCAGCGCAAGCACGAAGGCCAGCACGACCGCCAGGCTCATCAGGCCGCCCAGCAGCCAGCCGCGCACATCCAGCCACAACAGCGCCGAGCGCAGCCGACGCGCGCGCTGCGCGACGAATGCCGCCATCGCCAGGTTGCTGGCACTCAACAGTGCCGCCCACCACAGCGCGGGCCCGAACTTCACTTCGTGCCCGCCCGTGGTCAAGCCGATCACCGCGTTGGCCAGCGCATACACGCAGGCCAGCGACAGGATCACACCGCCCAGTGCCTCGACCATCGGCTCCAAGTGCCAGTAGCCGTACTGGAAGCGCGGGCTTTGTTCCCGCGCCACCAGCCGCAGTACCGACAGCGACACCAGGGTCAGGGCAACATCGACCAGACTGTAGACGCCATCGAACAGGATGGCCTGCGAGCCCACCAGCAGGCCACCACTGAAGCCGATCGCGCTCACCGCGATGGTGACCCCGATCGAGAACTTCAGGATGCGTTGCTCGCGCGCGGTATCCATCGCTCTCCGAAGGGCCGACCGTCGCGGGTCAGGCCTTCAGCACCTCCACCCTGTACGAGGCCACATCGCCGTCATGCTCGATGATGAGCCCGTGCACGTCCGACTCGAAGCCCGGGAAGCGCGCGTTCTGCTCACGGGCGATGCGCAGCGACTGGATGATCGGCTCGTCGCTGTCGCCGAAGCGCTCGCCCGGCATGATGGTCGGAATGCCCGGCGGGTACGGCACCAGCATCGTCGCCGCGATGCGGCCACTGAGCTGCTCGATGTCGACCCGCTCGATCTCCCCCTTCACCAGGTGGTTGTAGGCATCGGCCGGGGTCATCACCGGGGTCGGCAGGTCCACGTACATCTCACGCATGACCTTGGCCACGGCGAATTCCTGGTTGAACGCATGCAGCGCGTCACACAGGTCGCGCAGGCCCCAGCCGGCGTAGGCAACCGGATAATCAGCCGCCAGCGTCGGCAGCGCCTGGCTCAGCGGTGCATTGCGGTCATAGAGTTCCTTGAATGCCATCAGCTCCGTCACCAGGGTGCTCCACTTGCCCTTGGTGATGCCCATCGAGAACAGGAACAGCACCGAGTACAGGTTGGTCTTTTCCACGGTGATGCCGCGGCCCCACAGGAACTTGCTCAGCACCGCCGCCGGAATACCCAGCTTGCCCATGCTGCCGTCCATTCCCAGCCCGGGGGTCAGCAGGGTCACCTTGATCGGATCGATCAGCACATAGTCGTCGACCAGGTTCTCGAACCCGTGCCAGTGCGCGTCCGGCTGCAGGTACCACTCCTCGCGCTTGGCCACCAGCGGCGCCGGCGTGTCGCCCTTGTCCAGGCTGCGCTCGACCTGGGTCGGCTGCCACACGCTGAACCACCAGTCGTCGCGGCCCAGGTCGTCGCGGACGTGCAGCATCGCGCGGCGGAAGGCGATCGCCTCATCATGCATCTCCTGCACCAGCGAACGGCCGGCATCGCCTTCCATCATCTTCGATGCCACGTCACAGGCGGCGATCACCCCGTAGTGCGGGCTGGTCGAGGTGTGCATCATGAACGACTCGTTGAAGCGCTCGGCATCCAGGTTGCGCTGGGCGGAATTGCGCACGTGGATCATCGACGCCTGCGAGAACGCCGCCAGCAGCTTGTGGGTCGAATGCGTGGTGAAGATGATCGCATCCTGCTCACGCGGCTTGCCCTTGGCCATGCCGTAGTGGTTCTCGTAGAACGGATGGAACGCAGCGTAGGCGTACCACGCTTCGTCGAAGTGCAGGAAATCGACCGCGCTGCCGATCTCGTCAGCGATCTTCTCGGCGTTGTAGCACAGGCCGTCGTAGGTCGAATTGGTCACCACCGCGATGCGCGGCTTGGAGCCGGCCTGATAGGCCTTGCTGGCCAGCGGATTGGCGGCGATGCGCTGCTGCAGCGATTCCGGCGTGAACTGGTCCAGACTGATCGGCCCGATGATGCCGTGCGCATTGCGGCTGGGGGTGAAGTACACCGGTACTGCGCCGGTCATGATCAGCGCATGCAGCAGCGACTTGTGGCAGTTGCGATCGACGAACACCACATCGCCGCGCGCCACCGTGCCATGCCAGACGATCTTGTTGGCGGTGGACGTGCCGTTGGTGACGAAGAAGGTGTGGTCGGCGCCGAAGTTGCGCGCCGCCTCTTCCTCGGCGTCCTTGATCGGGCCGGTGTGATCCAGCAGTGAGCCGAGCTCGGGCACCGAGATCGACAGATCGCTGCGCAGGGTGTTTTCCCCGTAGAACTGATGGAATGCACGGCCGACCGGTGACTTGGTGAACGCCACGCCACCTGCGTGGCCCGGCGTGTGCCAGGAGTAGTTCGACTCGGCTGCATGGTGGATCAGCGCCTTGAAGAACGGCGGCAGCAGGTTCTTCATGTAGTCTTCGGCCGCGCGCATCACCTGCCGCGAGATGAAGCTCTTGGTGTCTTCGAACAGGAAGATGAAACCGTGGATGTACTTGAGCAGCTTGCTCGGCACCTTCTCGATGGTGCGGCGCTCGCCGTACAGGAACACCGGCAGATTGGCACGGCGCGCGCTCTGCTCGCGCAGGAAGGCGGTCAGGCGCTGGAACTCGCCATCCACCTCTTCGCTGCCATCGATCGAGATCAGCACCGCCGAGGCCGCCACGTAGGTACGGGCACCGGCCCGGGCGTCATCCAGGTTCAGCCCGCACAGCACGCGCTGGTCGTTGCTGCGCAGCTCCTCCACCAGCGCACGGATCAGGATGCCACCGATGCGCGGCGACTCGTAGTCGTTGTCGATGACAATGACCGGGTAGTCCAGGGACTTGAAGTACACGTTGATTCTCCTTGTCGAACTCAGGAATGCCGGGCGCCGGCGCTGATGGCCGAGGCCTCGCGGGCGCGCTGCCGCTGCTGGCGGCGCTCCTCGCTGAAGAAGGGATAGAACACGGTGATGAACAGCACGAACAGGAAGGCGTACTGCACGATGGTTCCCGACGAGCCGTAGATCGCCCACAGGCAGTACACCACGGTCAGGCTGGTCAGGGTCCAGAACGCACCGGTGTGGACCAGGGTGTGCGAACGCTCGACCACGAAGTAGCACGCCACGCACGAGTAGATGTAGGGCAGCAGGGTCAGCACCACGGCCGCCGACGTGATCACGTCGAACTGGGCCGACGCGGTTTCCGAGGTGGAGGTCACCAGCACCGCCAGGGTCATCAGCACTGCCACGATCAGCACGCCCTTGACCGGCACGTCGTCCTTGTTGGTCTTGCTGAAGATGCTCGGGAACAGGCCGTCATCCGACGCTGCCTTGGCACTCTGCGCGGTCAGCAGGATCCAGCCACCCAGCGAGCCGGCGGCGCCGATGAAGGCGCACAGGCTGACCAGCGCGCCGCCCCAGCCACCGACCGCCTTGGCCGCCGCCAGCGCGAACGGTGCGTCGGACACCTGCAGTTCCGCGTTCGGCACCATGCCCATGATCACCGACGAACTGGCGATGTAGGCAATGGCAGCCAGGAACACGCCGGCCAGCGTCGCGCGGGCGACGTTCTTCTCCGGATTTTCGACCACACCGGCCGTCACCGATGCAGACTCGACGCCGATGAAGGCCCACAGGGTCAGTGCCGCGGCGCTCGAGATCGCACCGAAGTTCGACTCGCCAGACACGTTGTAGGCGCCCTTGAAGATGTCGGCATCGAAGAAGAACCAGCCGAAAATGGCGATGCCCAGGATCGGCACCAACGCAAAGCTGGTGGTGACCGTCTGCACGCGGCTGACGAAGGCCGGGCCGATCACGTTGGCAAAGCTCAGCGCCCAGACCAGCACCAGCACCGCAACGCAGCGCACCAGCGGCTCGGACAGGATCGGGAAGAAATAGCTGAAATAGCCCACCGCCGCGATCGGAATGGCGACGTTGCCGATCCAGTTGGCGAACCAGTAGATGGTATTGGTCTGGAAGCCCATGTACGGCCCGAACCAGTCGCGCGCATAGGCGTAAGGGCCGCCCGCCTTGGGCGCAAGCTTGCCCAGCTTGGCGAACACGAAGGCCAGCAGCAGCGCGCCGGCGGTGGTGATCAACCAGCCCCAGATCGAGGCGGTACCGATCTTGGCGAGGCTGGACGGCAACAGGAACACGCCTGAGCCCATCATGTTGCCGGCGACGAGGAAGGTGGCTCCGACCACCCCGATTTTCTTTGCTTCTGCCATGACGATCTCCGGTACTGGCATGAGCCCGGCAGCACCGGGCGTGGGGACGGTTACGCTGGCGTACGACCGCTGGCGTCTATTTGATGAAGTTGTATTGCAGGCTGCCCTGCACCCGGACCGTGTCGCCGCGTGCGCCGCCCTGCTGTTCCAGCCGGCCGTACAGCAGCTCCATGCCCATCGTCCAGGACGGCGCCGGGCTCCAGATCAGGTTGAACACGCCGTAGCGGCTCTGCCGGAATGCATCAGCGGCGAGTGCGGCGTTGCGCTCCAGGGTCAGCTGGCCAAAGATCAGGTTGGAGCGCCACAGCTCGGACCAGTAATGGGTGTAGCCGACGAAGCCACCGTGCAGGTCGAGCGCGTCGAGCCGGCCGTCGGCGCCGACCACCGCATCCAGTCCCGAGCCGGTCAGGTCGGCGGTATAGCGGCTGAGGCCGCGCCCGCCCAGCGCACCGAACAGCAGCAGGTCGCGTTCGCCCACCGATGCCGAGCCGCTCAACTGCAGGCCACCGGCCATGCGCCGGTCGCGCTCGCCCTCTCCGTCATAGGCCAGGCTGCGCGCCACCGCACCGAACTGCAGGTGGCCCCAGTCGCGCTCCATGCGCGCGGTTACCGTCACGTCGGGCAACCGGTTCACTGCCACCCGTGAATCACTGGCACCGGCAAGTTCGGTTTGCGGGTCTTCGGCTGCCACAGTCAGGGTGTTGCCCTTGCCCATCGTGAAACTGTGGTGGATGCCCGCCACCAGCAGGTAGCCGGCGCCGCCGGGGCCGGCGAAGTCCAGCGTATCGGGCAGGCTGTCCGGGTCCATGAAGCTGGAATAGCCATAGCCGGCGTAGGTGTTGCCCAGCTGGCCATAGGCATGGCGCAGGCGGAACTGGTATCCCTCGCTGCTGCCGAAGAAGTCGTTTTCCAGGTAGAAGCGCAGGTTGCCGTGCGTGGTCGGGCGCCGCGCCTCGAAGCTGAAGCGGGTCTGCTTGGCGTGGATGTTGAAGTTGGACACATCGCGATGGCTGCCGCCGACCGGCATCGACGAAGGAATGAACTGATCCTCGTCACCGGCGGCGCGCGAATCGGCAATCGCATCGAGCTTGGCGTAGCCGCCGATGCGGATCACCGTGTCAGTGCCAGGAATGGCGAAGAAGCCTTTCAGCTCGGGGTCGGTCGGACCGGCTGCACTGTCGGGGCGCGACGCCGCCGTTGAGGGATCGGCTACCGATTCGCGCTGCGGCAGCACCGGTTGCGCCACCCCCGGCACCTGGGTCGGGTGCAGCATGCTGGCGCTGCCGCCCGCCGTTGCTGCCGGGGTCGGGGCCTGCGCCACGGCGGCAGGCGCTGAGCCCTCGCGCTGCTCAAGCCGCTCCAGGCGCTGCTGCATGCCTTCCAGTGCCTGGCGCATGGCCGCAATTTCCTGGCGCAGCGCCTGCGCATCCTCACGGGCGACCTGCTGCGCATGGGCGGGCGTGATCGCCAACGCGGTCAGGCAGGCCAGACTCAGTACCGCAAAACGCATTGCATCCTCCCTGGACAAACACGGGCAATGCGCTGACGGGGCACAGGCACACAGCACCCTGACCACGCGTTGCCGTTGCTGGAAATGCGGATACTGCGTCCACGACATCGATCAGCCTGCCTGTCGCAGGCAACAGGACGATGACACTGCCCTGCCCACATCGATGCCGAGTCCATCAAGGCCGCGCTGCCAGAGAGGTGGCGACCGCAGCGGTCTGGGTAACAAGCAGGGAGTGAGAACGTCGTGAATGGCTCTGCCGCCGATCCCGGATAAGGGCGTGAGAGGCGCGGCATCCCTCGCGCGTAGACGCTGTATTGCATGCGTCACAGGCTAATCCGACTGTCGTTTTTGGCCTTGATTGGAATCAAGGCGCGATGCTTGATGTCAGTCACGATTCAGACGTGACGACGAACAGGTAGTGCGCAGCGGCAGCGCGTGCATGCGCCAGGAAAACAACAGGCCCGCATGCTGCCATGCGGGCCTGTGCGTTACATCACGCTTTGCGCACCGGTCAGCGCGGACCCAGTACCGTCTGCAGGTCAGTGCCCTGGGGCAGGCCGGCGCGACGCTGCACCTGACCCTGCGCGTCCTGGAACAGGATGCCCGGCGTGCCCTGGAAGCCCATCTCGATCATCAGCACCTGGTTGGCATCGAGCTTGCCCGCGATCTCGCGGCTGATGCTCGGCAGCGCCTTGATGCCGCCGCGGTCGAACTGGTGCTCGTTCTCCAGCAGCGCTGCACTCGGGTCACGCGCCGACAGGATGGCAGCAGCCTTGGCCGGACTGTCCTCACGGATCACGCCGACCATGATGTGGCGCAGCTGCACCTTGCCAGCATCGACCCACGGCCGTGCCGCTTCCCAGAACTTGTGGCAGTACGGACAGTTCGCATCACTGAAGGTATAGACCACGCGCGGTGCATCGGCCTTGCCGTCGCGCACCCAGGCACTGGCGTCCAGCTTGGCCCACATCTTGGCCGACATCGGCGCGGCGACCAGCTTCTCCACCGCCTCGGCCGCCACGTCGTTGCCCTCGGCATCGAACAGGCTGCCTACCAGCACATGCTTGCCGTCGGCAGTCACGTACGCGGCGGCGGGCTGCTGTCCACCCACCACTCCGGCGAAGCCACGCAGGCCAGCCGGCGCATCGAACTCGGCGACAACCTCGAAACCGTGCTTCTCGATGCCTTTCAGCACTGCGGGCCGGTCCCCCTTGGCCGCGGCGGCCGGAGCGCTCGCTGCCGGTGTCGCCGCTGTCTTGCCGGGCGGGGTCTGGGCCTGGCTGCAGGCCGCCAATGCCAGCATGACCGGCAGCAACAGCACCGCTGGAGCGATGCGCAGGGAAGTCGACAACATGGGAACTCCGTAATGAGATGCCCGCGCAGGCTACCGCAGCCGGCGCAGTTTGTGTTCAAGGCCCGCCGCGGTCAGTTCGCCAAGGTGCAGTTCACGCAGGCGTCCCTCGGCGTCGAAGAACAGCGTCGAGGGATAGGCCTGTACACCCAGTACGGTTGATGCGGAGGCGCTATCGTCCAGCAGCACGCTGTCCAGCCGCAGCCGTTCGGTGGCAAGGAAACCCTGTACCTCGTCCAGGCTTTCCCCCTGGTTGAGGAACACGAACTGCACGTCGGTGTGGGTCTGCTGTGCCGAGGCCAGCACCGGCATCTCGCGCCGGCACGGGCCACACCAGCTGGCCCAGAGATTGAGCACCACCGGCTTGCCGCGGAACTGCTGCAGGTCGACCGTACGTCCCTGCAGATCAGCCACCTGCACGGCCGGCAGCGGCATCCGCCGTTCCTGCCACGCCGACAGCAGGTGGCTGCCCGTCGCCCACAGCACCCCACCCGCCAGCGCGCCCGCCAGCACCGGGACCCGCAACGGGCGCCAGGGCTTCAGACGCCAGGCTCCCCATGCCAGCGCGGCAACCAGAACGACCGGGAGGTGATACCCACCATCGGCGATCTGCAGGATGCTCCAAGGGGCCTGACGATAGAGCGCGAAGTTCAGGGCCACGAAGCTGATACGACCGCACAGCAGGCCGACCAGCAACATGTCCAGGACCATGCTTGCGGCAGATGGCACTGCCATGCCGTTCTTCCGTCGCGGCCACAGGTGTGCCACGGCCATGGCCAGCAGCACGCATATCAGGATCAACACCACCGGCATCGGCACCGGCCCAACACTCGACATCAGCCCACCTGTCCAATCCGCCACTGCCTGCATGGTCGAAGCGTCGCGCCCGGGTTGCAAGTGCGACGCCCGCAGCGGGCTTCAGGCAACACTGCGTGGCATCTGCATGGCGGACGCCGGTTGCAGTCCGCGCAGGCTGCCGGCCACCGATGACAGCAGCGGCCGCTCACGCCGCTTGTTGCTGACCAGTCGGCGATAGTTGGCCGGCGTCATGCCAACAATGCGCAGGAACAGGCGGCGGAATGCGCTCTGGTCGGCATAGCCCACGCCCCACGCCACTTCATCGATACCCGCGCCCTGCTGCAGCAGCGTCTGCGCCTTGGCGATGCGCAGACGCTGGCAATACTCGATCGGACGCAGGCCCGTTGCCTTCAGGAAGCGTCGTTGCAGCGTCCGCGGTTCCAGTCCGGACACCTCGCAGATCGCGCCGAGCGTGGCCCCCCGCGCGGCAGTGGTATGCAGCCAGCGCTGCGCCTTCAATACGTCACGGTCCCCGTGGGCGAAGTTGGCGCTGAAGCGCTCAAGATCCTGCTGGATGGGCGCGGGCACGATAATCCCCAGCTGCTGCGCGACCGCGCTCGCCACGCCCTGGCCATGCAGCCGGTACAGCAGGCGCAGGCCGAGGAAGCGCCAGGCCTGCGGACCGGCCACTGTCAGCAGGTCGCCGTCGTCAACGAGCGCACGCTCGCTGGGCACCCAGCTTGCCGACTGCCCCTGCAGGCCCGGATGCTGGCCAAGGTCCGGACCACTGACCGTGCGCCCGGCCAGCAGGCCCGCGCGTGCAAGCATGCTGACCCCATCGCTGGCCGCCGCCAGCAGACTGCCACCGTCGTAGTGCGCGCGCAGCCAGTCCAGCAGGACCTCATCGGCGCGCAGGCAGACCCCTTGGCTGATCTGGCCGGGGACGGCGATCACGGCGGGAATGTCCGCCTCGAGCATCTCCGCTCCGGCAATCCGGTGCACGCCGGTCTGGCTGGCGGGCACGATCCAGCGGGTCACCAGGACACGCTTGAACGGTCGGCGCTGCTGCTGGGCAAGCCGGTTGGCAACATGTGCCATTTCAGTCAACACGGACGCGGCCGACGGGTCGCCTCCGGGATACTCGACCACCGCGACCTCGACGAATCCTTCGTTTCTGAATCCTTCCACAGACCATCTCCTCGGTTCGTTGCAGGCCATCCAGCGGCCGGTTCAGGCGCAGGGTAGGAACTGCCGCAACGGCGGGGCTATGAAGAAAGTTGCAAAGTGCGCTGAATGCGCCGCCAGCGTCGGCAGCGTCGGCAGCGTTGACCCTGGACCAGACTCAAGGCTTCAGAATGACCGGCAGCATCCGCAGGAATCCGCCATGAACATTGGTCAACTGGCACGCCAGGCCGGCGTGCCGATCGATACGGTGCGCTACTACGAGCGCCAGCAGTTGCTGCCCACGGCGGCCCGCTCGGCCGGGGGCTACCGCATCTTCACCGAGCAGGACCTGCGCAGGCTGCGCTTCATCCGCCGCGCCAAGACGCTGGGATTCACCCTGGAAGAAATCGCCGACCTGCTGGCGCTCAGCGACGGCCACCCGCACGACATGGGCGGCGTGCGCAACACGGCACAGGCCCGGCTGCAGGACATCGCGCACCGCATGGCCGAACTGCAGCGCATGCACACTGCGCTCTCGCAGCTGGTCGCCGCCTGCCCCGGCCATGGCACGCTGGATGAATGCCCGATCCTGGCGGCGCTGAGCGACGACACCCCGTGAGCGCAGACGGCCATCCACCACCACGTCCCGCGCGTGAAGAAAAGTGCAACAAATGCTTGCCAACCCCCTGGGGCAAGGCTATTATTTCGCTCCTCAGCGACGTGGGGCCATAGCTCAGCTGGGAGAGCGCCTGCATGGCATGCAGGAGGTCAGCGGTTCGATCCCGCTTGGCTCCACCAATCTTTCGGCATTAGGCCGTCGAAAGGTCGCTAAAGAACATTGATGAGAATTGCGTCCCCATCGTCTAGAGGCCTAGGACATCACCCTTTCACGGTGGCGACCGGGGTTCGAATCCCCGTGGGGACGCCACTCATCACGAACAACGAGGACCCGGCCGATAACCGGGTCTTTTTTGTTCACCGCCTACCGGCATTCAGGTTGTGGCGTTGCGGTTCCCCTGCCCTCGTGGCCGTGGTTGAGCCGGAACGAAAAAAGTTCAAAAAAAACTTCCACAAACGTGAACACGCAGGTATGATAGGCGGCTCGGTAACACGGGGCCATAGCTCAGCTGGGAGAGCGCCTGCATGGCATGCAGGAGGTCAGCGGTTCGATCCCGCTTGGCTCCACCACTTTCGACATTAGGCCGTCGAAGGTTCTACAACATGAAGTTTTTCGTGCGTCCCCATCGTCTAGAGGCCTAGGACATCACCCTTTCACGGTGGCGACCGGGGTTCGAATCCCCGTGGGGACGCCAGTTTCAAAACGGACTCTGCTCCCGGCAGATCATCCGGAGTTTCACTGGGGCCATAGCTCAGCTGGGAGAGCGCCTGCATGGCATGCAGGAGGTCAGCGGTTCGATCCCGCTTGGCTCCACCACTTCGACATTAGGCCGTCGAAGCATCTACAACTTGAAGTTTTCGTGCGTCCCCATCGTCTAGAGGCCTAGGACATCACCCTTTCACGGTGGCGACCGGGGTTCGAATCCCCGTGGGGACGCCAATTCTTGAAAACCCCGACCCTGGTCGGGGTTTTTCTTTGCCTGTGATTCCTGGGAAGGCCCTATCCACGCCATGCGTGGATGGCTTCACCCCGCTCATGGCTCAGAACCGCCGGTACATTCCGATCGACGCCGGTGCCGTCGGCGCAAACCCGAACTGCGCATACAACCGATGTGCCTCGCCGTCGGCCAGCAGGCTGACATACGCCGATGGCGGCAGGTTGGCCTGCATCCAGCCATCCAGGCGCCGCATCACCTCCTTGCCCAGTCCCTGCCCCTGCAACCGCGGCAGCACCGCGATGTCGCAGACCTGCAGATGGCAGCCGCCATCTCCCACGATGCGCCCCATCGCCACCAGCTCGGACCCTTGGTACGCGCACACGCCAAACAGCGTGTTGGGCAGCGCGCGCGTTGCCGCTTCCCGGCTCTTGGCACTGAGGCCTGCAAGCACACGCAACCGGCAATAGTCCTCGACCGTGGGTACCGCTTCGCGGAACAGGCAGGTGACGGAATCGTTCATGCGGTATCTCCTGTGGGTCGGGCTATCCTGCCGCATCCACGTCGCAACCGCTGCGACCCTCGCCCGCAGAGTGCCCATGTGCTATTCCGCCCTGATCCGCGCCGACTACGCCAAGCTGGTGCGCGAGTTCGGCGCCATCCTGTCGCTGGAAGAGTTCGCCGAACTGTACGCGCACGATCCGGGCAAGAAACGGCCCAAGACCCCGAAGGCGATGGATGACGGGTTCGCCGGGGCACGTACCGAACAGGGCCGCGACATCGTGGCGAAGATCCAGCAATGGCACGCGCAGGAGCAACAGGCACTGGAGGCCGAACTGGCCCGCCAGCGCGAGCGGCGCGACATCGCCCATGCTGCCCTGGCCACCCGTCCCACCCAGAAGGCGCGCAACGACCTGCGCGTGGCCGGCAACCGCATCGAGCGCGCGCAGGCCCGGCTGGAAGACCTGCACCGGGTACAGCTGCTGCCGCGCGACAACCGCATTTTCCCCGGCACCTACGCGCCGGTGATGGTCAGCGAGCACGGCCAGCGCGTGATCCGCCCGATGCGCTACCAATGCCGGCTCCCGGACAAGCCGGCGCGCAACGACGTGCTATATCCCGGCACCTACAACGCGAGGCGTGACAGCCTGGAAGGCTACTGGCGCGGTGCGTTCGGACTGCGCCACGGGGTGGTCGTGGTGCAGGCGTTCTACGAGCACGTGCCGCGCCACGCGATGGCGGGCCGCAGCCTGGAGGCCGGCGAGAAGGAACAGGACGTGGTGCTCGAATTCCGTCCCGATCCGCCCCGCGACCTGCTGCTGGCCTGCCTCTGGGCGGAGTGGGAGGGGCCGGAAGGCCACCTGCTGTCATTCGCTACGATCACCGACGCTCCTCCCAGCGATGTCGCCGCTGCCGGGCATGACCGTGGCGTGGTACCGATCCGCAGGGAACACCTGGACGCCTGGCTCAATCCCGACCCGGAAGACCTCGCGCGCCAGTACCGCATCCTGGATGACCGCGAGGAGATCCGCTACGTGTACGAGGAAGCGGGTTGAGTGCCACGCCCTGGCGGCCAGCAGTGGGGGCTCAGGCCTTGACGCTGGTGCGGCCCACTGCTCGCGCCAGTGCACGTGACAGATCGGCCGACAGGTACGGCTTGACCAGCAGCAGGCCGGCCAACATCGGCGCTGGCAGCTGTTCGGCCAGCATCCCGGTGGCCAGCACGAAGGGAATGCCACGCGCCGAAAGCGCCGCGGCGACAGGCTCGCTGGTTTCGTTGCGGGCCAGCCGGTAGTCCAGCAGGGCCACGTCCGGGGCACTCTGTTCCAGCAGCCGCAGGGCTTCGGACACACTCGCTGCGAGCCCGACCACGGTCGCACCGGCATGCACCAGCTGCATCTGCAGGAGGGCCGCGCTCATCTCGTCGTTCTCGACCACCAGCACCCTCAGGTCCTGCAACACTGTCATCGGCTACCGCTCCTGGTGGCAATTGCACAGGGAGTATAGCCACCAAGGGGCCGATACCGACAGGAACCGGCCTGATAGGCCATCCCCCTAGGCATCTCCCGCCCACCTCGGTTACACTCGCACGCTGCCTGCCGGTGTGGCGGAATGGTATACGCAGCTGACTCAAAATCAGCCGGGGGTGACCCCATGAAGGTTCGAGTCCTTTCACCGGCACCACTGCATCAAAGGCCAGGTCCCCGACCTGGCCTTTTGCATGTTGCGGGCCGGGACGCCCGGCACCGACGAGGATGCCAACGCCAGCCCCACCCACGCTCGCCGCTGCCCTGCCCGCGCGGCTGCGCGCCCTGCCCCTGGAATCGACCTGCCGCATCGCCGCGGTGAACCCGTCCATGATCTCGATCCGCCTTGGCAGGGCCGGGTGCCGGGCACGCAGGCAGCCCACGCGGACAGCGTTGCGCCCCCCGATGCCACACAACTGCGACCTTCGACAAGGTTGTAGATAGACGTAGCGCACACTTTTCTTGCCAGCCTCACGTACTTCTGCCTATCGTGATCCCAGCTGGATCTGGGGGTGGGGGAATGCATGACGTTGCGTGCGGCACTGTTTTTCATGGTCGCGCATGCGCTCGTCATTGCCCTGATCGGCCTGCAGGACCCGGTGGGCTCGTACCTGATGCTGATCACCGCGCCGCTGCTGGCCGCGCTGGCCTGCGTGCGGCGGGCTCGGGGCAGCCGCCGGGCGGCGTGCAAATGGCGGACGCTGGGCGCTGCCGTCAGCCTGTTCGCGCTCGCCCTGCTGGCCCTGCTGTATCGCAACGTGGCCGGCCTCACCCCTGCGCAGATGACCGCTTCGTCGCTGATCCTGTACGTGTTCTACCGGATTCCACTGACCTACGTCGCTGCCAGCCCGGGTGGCGGCAACCGCTGGATCCGTGCGGTGGACCTGCTGATCATCACGCTGCTGTGGTTGCTGTACTTTGTGCATGCACGCACGATGGCGCCGTTGAACAGCGCGTTGTGGACACACTGCCTGCAGACGATTAGCAGCGTGCAGAACAGCCTGGTGTTCTGCTTCGCGCTGATCCGCTTCCTGGCCGAGGATGACGCCGATCGTCGCGATTTCTTCCGCGCGCTGTCGATCTACGCGCTGGGCTACTTCCTGCTGGCGCTCTACATCACCACCTGGCAGCCGCAGGTGCCCGACGGCGGCTGGGGGGACATGCTGATCAGCGCACTGTTCGTATCGCTGGCGGTGATGGCTGGCAGCACACGACGCCGACCGGCGCCTGGCGTACCCCGCAACCTGCGGCGCATTGTCGACGCCGCCGGGCCGCTGATGCTGCCGCTGCTGTTGATGATGGTGGCGCTGCTGGTTGCACGCCTGCAGCCGACGCTGGCCACCGTGGGTTTCATCGGCGCGATGCTCGGCTATGCCCTGCGCAGCGTGCTGACCCAGGTCCAGATCCAGCGCGAGCGCGACGAACTGGCGTTGCTGGCCCGCCGCGATCCGCTGACTGGACTGGGCAACCGCCGCAGCTTCGATGAATCGCTCGGCAGCGCACATGGCCGTGCGCGCCGCCATGGCATGGGACTGGCGGTGCTGATGATCGACATCGACCACTTCAAGCGGCTCAACGATACGTACGGCCACCCGGTGGGCGACCGCCGCCTGCAGGCGGTCGCGGCCATCCTCGACGCCTGCCTGCAACGCGGTGATGACCTGTTGGCCCGCTACGGCGGCGAGGAGTTCATCGCGGCGCTGCCCACGCACGGCCTGGACCACGCCATTGGCCTGGCCGAGCGCCTGCGCACCGCCGTGGAAGCCGCTGCCCTGCCCGCCGCCGAGGCCCGGGTCACCATCAGCATCGGCGTGGCCTGGCAGGCCGCGCATGACCAGGGTGACCCGCGCAGCCTGGTCGAGCGCGCAGACCAGGCCCTGTACCGGGCCAAGCATGCCGGCCGCAACTGCGTGCACGCCGCCCCGGCCGTCGAGGCCGGGGAACAACAGGTCGACCGCCGCGCCTAGACCGCGCGCAGCACCGCCGCATGCGGCTGGCCGGCAACGCCATGGACGCGGAAGCTGGCCACGGTCTGCAGCAGCTGTGCCGACTGCTCTTCCATGCTGCGCGCCGCCGCCGAGGCTTCCTCGACCAGCGCGGCGTTCTGCTGGGTGCCCTGGTCGATCAGATCGACGGCCTGGTTCATCTGCTGGATGTCGTCGCTCTGCTGCTGCGCGGCCGTGCTGATCTCGGACATCAGCTCGCTGACCCGGCGCACGTTGGTGACGATCTCGTCCATGGTGCGTCCAGCGCTTTCGACCTGAGCGGTACCGGCGCCGACGTTGGCCACCGACGCATCGATCAGCTGCTTGATCTCCTTGGCCGCGCTGGCCGAGCGCTGCGACAGTTCGCGAATCTCAGTGGCGACCACGGCGAAGCCACGGCCGTGTTCCCCTGCCCGCGCTGCTTCCACCGCCGCGTTCAACGCAAGGATGTTGGTCTGGAAGGCGATACCGTCGATCACGCCGATGATGTCGACGATGCGCCGCGAGGACGCGTTGATCACCGCCATGGTCTCGACCACCTCGTGCACGACGCTGCCGCCTCGCGCGGCGACATCGGCGGCGCCACCGGCCAGCTGGCTGGCCTGGCGCGCGTTGGTCGCAGTGCGCTGTACGGTCTCGGCCAGGCCCTTCATCGACACTGCGGTCTCCTCCAGTGACGCTGCCTGCTGCTCGGTGCGCTGTGACAGGTCGCCGTTGCCCTGCGCGATCTCGGTGGCGCCGACGGCAATGGTGTCGGCGGCGAATTTGATCTGGCCGATGATCGCGCCCATCGCCTCGACCAGCGCATTCACGCCTTCGCACAACTCGGCGATCGGGCCGGTCTTGTCGGCGGTGGCCACGCGCCGGGTCAGGTCGCCCTGCTTGGCAGCCGCCACCACCTCGCGGGTCTGCGCCACGGCGCGCTGCATGGCCTGGTTCTCATGCACCTGCGCGGTGATGTCGGTGGCGTACTTGACCACCTTGAACGGCTTTCCGTTGAGGTCCAGGATCGGGTTGTAGGACGCCTGGATCCAGACCTCGCGCCCGCCCTTGCCGAGTCGCCGGTATTGGCCGGCATCGTATTCGCCACGGCCGAGCTTTTCCCAGAACTGGCGATACTCGGCACTGTCGCGATGGTCGGGCTCGATGAACAGCGCGTGGTGCTGCCCGCGCACCTCGTCCAGGCGGTAACCGGTGGCGGCCAGGAAGTTGTCGTTGGCCGACAGGATGTGCCCATCCATGCTGAATTCAATCACTGCCTGCGACTTGTCGATCGCCGCCAGCTGCCCGGCCGAGTCGGCCGCCTGCAGCTTCTGCGCCGTGATGTCGGTGGCGAACTTGACCACCTTGTACGGGCGCCCCTGCCGGTCCAGCACCGGGTTGTACGAGGCCTGGATCCAGATCTCGCGCTGACCCTTGCCGAAACGCCGGTACTGGCCCGCGTCATATTCGCCGCGGCCCAGCCGCGCCCAGAAGTCGCGGTACTCGGCGCTGTGCGCGTGCTCCGGGTCGACGAACAGGGAATGATGCCTGCCCTGGATCTCCTCCAGCCGGTAGCCCATCGCCTGCAGGAAGTTGTCGTTGGCCTGCAGGATGGTGCCATCGAGGGCGAACTCGATGACCGCCTGGACCCGGTGCAGCGCCGCGACCTGCGCCTCGAGTTCGGAACGGGCATCGGCCGCCGCATCGACGGCGGCGCGGGGATGGGGTGCCAGCGCGCCCCGCAGGGCACGCCACGGCGACCAGCGGGTATGCAGCTCGGCCGGCGCCTGCGCGCCTGCCGTGAAGCCTGGAATGAGCATTGTCTGATCCTCGGTGTCCGGTAAGCGGTTGCGACCCGACGGGCGGGATGCCCGGCGGCAACTTCAGTTGCTTGGGACTACAGGTGCCTGCAGGCACCCCGCGAGCGGCTGGCAAGCACGCCTGCTGCGGGCGCGGCCTGCATCCGGGAGCGGCGGAACACACAGCGCGGGCCACCCGTCAGGGGCAGCCTGGGGTCCTGCAGCGGGCGACGGGAGCGGGATCCAGAGGGAGTATCGGCGACGTGATCGTTGGCTTTAGCCGGATTACGCGACGTCCGTCGCAACATCAGATGCAACGGCAGGGATGCGATAGACAATCGCGATCTTCATCACATTCCGCTCACGCACGCGGAAAGTGGGGATGCCGTTCAAGCAAGGAAGGTTTACATGACCAACGGGAGATTCCCGGCCCACGGGGAATGGCCAGCATGCAGCGGACTGCAGGACGTCACCTGACACGGAGATCGCATGTTCCCACGCTTGGCCAGCCTCCTGATCCTGGGCCTGTGCAGCGCCGGCGCGCTTGCCGCCGACGGCACCTATCGCCCGTCCTTCCAGCCGGACCTGCTGAAAGGACCACCGCCCGGCCCCCCGAACCAGGTGATGGTGCTGGGCAGCCCGCATCTCTCCGGCCTGCCGAAGACCTTCACGCGGGAGCATCTCGAGCCGCTGCTGGAGCCGCTGCTGGCGCGCCTTCAGGCATGGCAACCGACGGCCATCGCGGTGGAGAACCTGTCCGGCATGCAATGCGACTTCATGCGACGCAACCCCGCGCGCTACGCTGACAGTGTCGAGACCTACTGCATCGACCCGGCACCGGCCCAGGCCGCGACCGGCCTGGACGTTCCCAGCGCCAATGCCGAGATGGAGCGCCTGCTCGCGGATTGGCCGAAAGCCCCGACACCGGCCCAGCGCCGCCGCCTCGCGGCCGTGTTCCTTGCCGCAGGCGAGAACGGTTCGGCCGTGGTGCAATGGCTGCGCCTGCCCAGCGATGAACGTCGCGCCGCAGACAGCCTGACGCCGGAGCTGGTGCAGTTCCTCGACAGGCGCTTGGCCAGGCGCGACGAGGCCGGCATGATCGCCGGCGTCCTCGCGGCACGCCTGGGCCTGGAACGGCTGTGGTCGGTGGATGACCACACCGCCGACACGCCTGTCCCGAAGGACCGGGAGAAGGCCTATGGCGCGGCGCTCCAGGCGGCCTGGGACAACCCGGCGACCACGGCGCGGTTGGTCGCCGACGAAGCGCTGCACGCCCACCTGTCCAAGCCCGACGGCCTGCTTGCGCTCTACCGCAACTACAACGCTGCGGACACGGCGATGACTGTCTACCACAGCGACTTCGGCGCGGCCCTGGGCGAGCCGTCACCCGAGGCCTTCGGGCGCAATTACCTGGGCTATTGGGAAACCCGCAACCTGCGCATGGTCGCCAACATGCGCGACGTGCTCGGTCAGCACCCGGGCACCCGCATGCTCACCATTGTCGGTGCCTCGCACAAGGGCTACTACGAGGCCTACCTCAACCAGATGCATGATGTGCAGCTGGTCAGTACGGACGCCGTATTGCGCTGACGGAAGGGGTGCCGGCGCATGTCCGGGCCGCGCCGCCCCGGACATCCACGGCGCCAGCGGGCATCTCCAGCGGCCGCTGCCGCAGATCACTGCCTTCCGGCGCGCCCCATGCCGGCGCGTGCTGATGGATGCCGCGCTGGCATCGTGCCGGAGGCGATACGCCCACGATCACAGCGGCCATGCCGCCACAGCAACAGGCAGGCCGCAAACGTGCAGGCCAGACTGAGCAGCAGCAGCGCGAACGCTCCCCGCTGCAACACGGGCAGCAACGCCTGTGCGTGCTGGTCGCCGTGCAGCTGTTCGGTACGCAGGCAAGCGGCCAGCGCCAGGCACCAGCCGATCAGGGCCGGGATGAACATGCGTACCGCAGCCGGGTTCCAGGCATTCATGGGGTCACCTGCGTGAGTGGAGATGCGCGCAGTATTCGCGCGCGTCCTCTCACAGGCTGAGATCAATCCTCGGCGGCGTCGGGATCATCACCCGGACGCTCGGACAACTCGCCCTGCACCTGCACGTTGTTGCGCCCCATCGCCTTGGCCCGGTAGCACTGGGCATCGGCCGCAGCGACCGCCTGGTCCACGCTCATCCCGCCCGCCAGGGGCGCAATGCCGATGCTGGCTCCGACCCGCAACCGGTGCTGGTCCCAGGGAATGGACAGCGCGGCCAGGGTCTGCAGCAGCTCGCCGCCGATGCGCGCCGCACGCCGCGGCGTGCAACCGGACAGGATGACCGCGAATTCGTCACCGCCCAACCGCGCCACCACGTCCGAATCGCGCACGCCGTGGCGCAGCACGCTGGCCACCGCCCACAGCACGGCATCACCGGCCAGGTGGCCCCAGGTGTCATTGACCGGCTTGAAGCGATCGAGATCGATGTACATCAACGAGGCCGCCTGGCCGGTGCGCTCGACGCGGGTGATCGCCTGCTGCAGGTGCACCTCGAAGCCGCGGCGGTTGCTCAGTTCGGTCAGTGGGTCGATCTCGGCCAGGTGGCGCGCTTCGCGCTGGCGCGCGCGCTGCTGGGTGTCGTCGCGCAGCACCCACACCGCGCCGCGCACGTGGCCTTCGTCATCGCGCAGCCAGGCACGGGTCAGGTCCACCGGCACCGTGGCCGTCCCCAGCCGCAGCAGCAGGTCGGCGTGCAGGTCCACCGCATTGCTCTCCGGGTCCAGCAGCACCGACACGTCCAGCACCGAGCCGGGTGCGTACTCGGTGGTCAGCGCCAGCACGTCCTGCACCTTGTGCCCGGCCAGCGACAATGCGCCATCACCGGCCAGGGTGCGCACCGCAGCCGCATTGGCGTAATCGATGCGCCCGTCCAGGCTGACGCTGATCACCAGGTCGGCCACTGCGTCCAGGGTGATGCGGCTGCGCTGTTCACTTTCGAACAGGCGCTGCTCGCTGCTGCGCTGGGCGGTGATGTCCTGGATCTGCGACACGAAATGCAGCGGCTCGCCGTGCTCGTTGCGCACCAGCGACACCGACAGACGCGCCCAGATGATGCGGCCGTCGCGGTCGAGATAGCGCTTTTCCAGGTGGTAGTGGCTGCGCCGTCCCGCCAGCAGGTCCTGCACCAGGGCCAGATCGGTCTGCAGGTCATCGGGATGGGTCAGGCGCTGGAAATCGACCTGCAGCAGTTCCTCGCGCGGATAGCCCAGGATCCTGCACAGCGCGTCGTTGACGTCCAGCCAGCGCCCCTCCAGCGAGACCAGCGCCATGCCCAGCGCGGCAGAGGTGAACGCGCCGGCGAACTTCTCCGCCGACAATCGTGCCTCCGCGCGCGCCTGCAGGATCTCGGTGATGTCGATGGCCATGCCGACATAGCCGATCCGCGCGCCCCCGGCACCGTCCATGCGGCTGATCGACAGGCGCACCTGGCGGGGCTGGCCATCCTTGCGCAGCAACGTCCACTGCCGCGAATAGGTCTGTCCATCGGCACGCGCACTGAGTGCTTCGAACACATCGGGACGGTTGCCGCCGGCATCGACCAGCGGTTGCATCCAGGCCGCCAGCTCGCCCGGATCGTGGAAAGCATCGAGCCGGCGCTGGCCGACCACGTCCACCGCGCTGTAGCCCAGCAACCGCTCCGCCCCCGTGTTGAACAGAGTGATGGTGCCATCGGTATCGGTGGCGATCACCGCCACCTCATCGGACGCATCGACCACCGCCTGCAGGCGTTGCCGGGTCTCGGCCGCGTCCTGCCGCGCCTGCTGCAGCTCGGTCACGTCGGCGTGGGCACCGGCCATCCACAACGGCCTGCCCTGCCCGTCCCACTCGAACACCCGGCCACGGTCCTGGATCCAGATCCACTGGCCGTTCTTGTGGCGCATGCGCAGCAGGCAGGCGTAGTTGTCGCTGCGCCCTTCGAAATGGTCGTCCAGCGCCGCATCCGACAGCGCGATGTCATCGGGATGGACCAGTTTCAGGAAGGTCTTCTGGCAGATCGGTTCCAGCTCTTCCAGGCGGTAGCCGACGATCTCGGCCCAGCGCGCGTTGACCCGCATCTCGCCGGTCTGCACGTTCCACTCCCAGGTTCCCGCAGCGGTACCGTCGATGATCATCGCCAGGCGGCGACGCTCTTCCGCCAGCTCATGCAGGCGGCGCTCCAGCAGTCCATTGCCGTGGGTGCCCTGGCCCGCCATCAATCCGGTCCCCTGCCGGCACAGGCAGGCGCCGACCGCAGCAGGGTGCTGCGGCCGCCGGTACAGGCGACGGGTGGTGCTGGCGTCATGGCCCTCCCCAGCGACAGCGGGGTGGCCGAACGCCCCCCCTCAGGCGCAAGTGTGCGCAATCACGGGGAAAACCGACAAGTCCCCCGCCACGAGCCAAGCGTGACGGGGGGCACGATCCTCAACTGCGCTTGGCGCGGGCGAAGGCCTCGGCCAGGGCGTTGTTGGCCGGCGGAGCAGACTGGGCGGGACGACCGCCCGCCCCCTGGCCCCGGTTCGGACCGCGGTTCTGGCCGCCTGCGTCGCGGCGTGGCCCCGGCGCCTGGCCGCGTTCATCACGCTGGCCCGGACGGCTGGTGGCCTGGCCGGGGGTGTCGTCCAGGCGACGGGTCAGGGCAATGCGCTTGCGCGCCACGTCGACCTCCAGCACCTTCACTTTGACGATGTCACCGGCCTTGACCACATCGCGCGGGTCCTTCACGAACGTATCGGAGAGCGCCGAAATGTGGATCAGGCCGTCCTGGTGGACGCCGATATCGACGAAGGCACCGAAAGCGGCCACGTTGCTGACCACGCCTTCCAGCACCATGCCTTCGCGCAGGTCCTTGATGTCCTCGACCCCCTCGGCGAAACGCGCCGCCTTGAACTCCGGGCGCGGGTCGCGTCCCGGCTTCTCCAGTTCCCTGAGGATGTCACGCACGGTCGGCACGCCGAAGGTGGCATCGGTGAACTGCTCGGCCTTCAGGCCGCGCAGGAAGCTGCCATCACCGATCAGCGCCTTGATCGGGCGCGCGGTGCTGGCCACGATGCGCTCGACCACCGGGTAGGCTTCTGGATGCACCGCCGAGGCGTCCAGCGGTTCATCCCCGTCGGCAATGCGCAGGAAGCCGGCGCACTGTTCAAAGGTCTTCTCGCCCAGGCGCGCGACCTTCAGCAGCTCCTTGCGACGCTTGAACGGCCCGTTCTCGTCACGATGGCGCACGATGTTCTCGGCCACCGTGGCCGACAGCCCGGACACCCGCGACAACAGTGCAGCCGAGGCGGTATTCACGTACACGCCCACGGCATTCACGCAGTCCTCGACCCGTGCATCCAGCGCCCGCGCCAAACGGTACTGGTCCACATCGTGCTGGTACTGGCCGACACCGATCGCCTTGGGATCGATCTTCACCAGTTCGGCCAGCGGGTCCTGCAGGCGGCGCGCGATCGATACCGCGCCCCGCAGCGACACGTCCAGCCCCGGGAACTCCCTGGCCGCGAACTCGGACGCCGAGTACACCGACGCCCCGGCCTCGCTGACCACCACCTTCTGCAGCTTCGGGTTGGCGCAGGCCTTGATCGCTTCACCGGCCAGCTTGTCGGTTTCGCGGCTGGCGGTACCGTTGCCGATCGCGATCAGTTCAACGTTGTGCTTCACGCACAGCTGCTTGATCGTCTGCAGTGACTGCTCCCACTGCCGGCGCGGTTCATGCGGATAGATGGTGTCGGTGGCGACCAGCTTGCCGGTGGCATCGACCACGGCGATCTTGCAGCCGGTGCGGATGCCCGGGTCCAGGCCGAGCACGGTCTTTGGACCGGCCGGCGCGGCCAGCAGCAGATCCTTCAGGTTGTCGCCGAACACCGCAATGGCCTCGGCCTCGGCCTTCTCGCGGGCCTGGTTGAACAGGTCCAGCAGCAGATGGGTGTGCAGCTTGGCGCGCCAGGTCAGGCGACAGGCATCCAGCAGCCAGCGGTCGGCCGCGCGCCCCTGGTCGGCGATGCCGGCCTTGCGTGCCACCCGACCCTCGGCGTACTGGTGGCCGGCCTCGGCATCGCTGCCCGGGTCCAGTTCCAGGAACAGGATCTCTTCGCGGCGCGCGCGGAACAGTGCCAGCAAGCGGTGCGAGGGAATCTTCGCCAGCGACTCGGCATGATCGAAATAGTCGCGGTACTTGGCGCCTTCGGTCTCCTTGCCCTCGGCCACGCGGGCGCGGATCACCCCGGTCTCGCCCAGCCAGGTGCGCAGTTCACCGACCAGCGCGGCATCCTCGCCCCAGCGCTCCATCAGGATCGCACGCGCGCCTTCCAGCGCGGCCTTGGTGTCGGCCACACCCTTGTCGGTATCGACGAAGGTGGCCGCGAACGTCTGCGGGTTCTGCGTCGGGTCGGCCAGCAGGCCATCGGCCAGCGGCTCCAGCCCTGCCTCGCGGGCGATCTGTGCACGGGTGCGGCGCTTGGGCTTGTACGGCAGGTACAGATCTTCCAGCCGGCTCTTGGTATCGGCCGCCAGGATGTCGTTGCGCAGTTCATCGCTGAGCTTGCCCTGTTCGCCGATGCTGGCCAGCACGGCCGCGCGGCGGTCCTCCAGCTCGCGCAGGTAGGTCAGGCGCACCTCCAGGTTGCGCAGCTGGGTGTCGTCCAGGCCGCCGGTCACTTCCTTGCGGTAGCGCGCGATGAACGGAACGCTGGCGCCCTCGTCGAGCAGGCCGACGGCGGCGCGCACCTGGGCGGACTGGGCACCGATCTCGTCGGCGATGGTCTGGGCGATCTGCTGGGCGAGCGCGCTCTGGGCGTTCTTGGCGTCGTGCATTGCTTCAGGTCTGAACCGCGTTACGGGAAGACCCCATTCTGGCAATCCACGACGGAGCCGGACAAGGCATTGACAGGGCGCGAGGTTCAGCGGCGTCGCCGGAGTGGACGCCGGCATCCTGGCAAGGAGCGGGCTCGGACTGGCCCGGGGCTGGGATGCCGGCGCGGGCGCGCGATGGTGGGCGCGCCCTGCCGCGTGTTGCGAAGGTCAGCGGTAGTGGCGGGCGGCACGCTGCATGACGATGTCGTCACGCATGCCTTCCAGGGCCATCAGGCGGACCTTGCCGACACCCTGCAGTTCCATGAACCGCTCCGTGTAGAACTCCGGCCCCAGCGCGGTGTCGGCGCGGGATTTGCTGAAGCCGTAGGGCACCACGCCCTTCTCGCCATCCTTGCTACCACCGACATAAAGAACGATTGCCATGTGATGTATTCCTCCAAATTGCTACTGCCTACTGCACTTGACGAGCGATGCTGCGAGCTCATCAAGGAGGAGCTTACCGCGTCGAACCTGACTGGAACGTCACGAAGGCTAATGACGATCGGTTGCATGCAGATGACTGCGGGATCGCAGCAGAATGCTTACGGATCTTTAACTTCCGGCTAACGAGTCGTGGGGATTTCAGCCAACGGCGCAGCCCCTCGTGGGTGGTTTGGTTGGTCGCGGAAAGCCGGTTTGCTGTGGGCTGGCCGGGAAGGTGGGTAGGCCGGGGACGCCGTGAACCCATCCATGGGGGCTTGGCCGCGGCATCCATGCCGCGGACACCCCGCCCTACCCACCCTCCCGGCCGCTGACAGATTCCTGGTGGCTGCCTCCACCCACGGAGAAGAAAAAAGATCAAAAGCAAAAGCGGCCTGGCCGGCTGCTTTGTTGCTTCCTGTAGAGAGGGCCATGCTCGGCTGCGAGCAAGCGCAGCGCGCGACCCGCTTCTGCTGTTCTATTTCTTCTCCGTGGATGGACGCGCACGGAAACTGTCAGGGGCCGGGCGGGGTGGGTTCGCGGGACCGTTGGCGCCATGGATGGCGCCATCGAGCCCCCATGGACGGGTTTACGGCGTGTCCCGCGAACCCATCCTGCCCGGCCCAATCGCATGAAACGCATTCCGCGACCACGCCACGAGGGGCTGCGCCGTTGGCTGGAAACTACGGCCACCAGCCGTGCCCGAACCGGGCGAAATGATCGGCCGCGCGTTCGAACGGATTGCGCGCACTCACCCCGCCGCACAACAGGTACACCGGCAGGTACAACGGCCCCAGCACCATGTACTGGTACACGTGCGCACGTTCGTGATCATCCAGCCGGATCAGCGGTTCCACGCCCCACCCCGCCTGATGCGCATAGGTGCGGCAGGAAATGCCCAGGTCATGCCCGGTGTGCAGGATCACGTTGCCCAGGGTGATCGCCCCGCCGGGACCCCAGGGCCAGCGGTCGAACACCAGCGCGCAGTCACGCGCGCTCCAGCGCAGCGTCGCGCCACCGAGCATGCCGGCCAGCCCTCCGATCAGGCCCAGCAGGGTATTGGGCGATGTCCACGCCGCGCCCAGCACCTGCAGCGCGCGCAGCCAGGTCGGCCAGGGCGTTGCTCCAGTCTTCAATCGGCCTCGTTGGGAATCAGGAGCCACAGGATCAGGTAGACCAGGATGCCAGGGAAGGCGGCGGAGGCCAGCGAAACCAGGACGTAGATCACCCGCAACAGGGTCGCATTCCAGCCGAAGCGATGGGCAATGCCGCCCATCACGCCGGCAATCATGCGGTCGTTCAATGAACGTGACAGCGTGCGCGGCGTGGTGTTCATGGCGGTTCTCCTGGGCTACGGGGAAAGCAGTCGGGCATGGCTCGACTCTACACCGCGCCCCTGTCTACGGCGTGCGGTGGCGCAGCGCCTGCAGGCGCGCACCGAACCAGGCGGCAGCGGTCTGTTCAGGCTGCCCCGGGCACTGGATGCGATAGGCCTTGCCGCTCATGCTGCTCTGGCTGGCGGCGCGCTCGATGAACTGCTCGGCGCTGTCCACCATGTCCTTCTTCAGCAGATAGTCGTACTTGCGCTGCAGGTGCGCGCGCGCATCGCTGCCGTCGTACCAGCGGCCATTGCGCTGGAACCGGCACTGGGAGCCGTCCAGGCTGGAGATCAGCTGGGCGATCTCCCGCCGCGCGTCTGCACCGGGTGCCGCCTGGGCGACCGGGCCAGTCAGCAGCAGCGCAGCCAGCAGCATTGAAATCCTGTGCGACATCATCATTCTCCCTGCCGTCGAGCATGGCTCGACGCTGCAAATAACGAAGCAGGCGCTACGCGTCGCGTGCCTTCAGCCACCCATCGATCGTGGCGGGGACTTCACGCTGCGCGCGACCGGACACGTAGATACCGATATGCCCGCCGCGGAAACTGGACTCGGTGTAGTCCTCAGTGCCCAAGCGCCCACGCATCGCGCGCGAAGCGTCCGGCGGCACGAGGTGATCCTGCTCGGCGTAGATGTTCAGCACCGGCAGCGTCACCTGCGACAGATCCACCGCTTCCTCGCCGATCCGTACCGTGCCCTTCATCAGGCCGTTGGCCTGGTAGAACTGCTTGATGAAATCGCGGAACGCCTCGCCCGCCAGGTCCGGCGAATCGAAGATCCACTTCTCCATGCGCAGGAAGTCCTCCAGCGCCGCCTTGTCATCGAGGATGTCGAGCAGGCCGACGTACTTCTGCACGTTCAGGCGGAACGGCTTGAGCATCAGGTAGCTGGCGTTCATCAGGTCGGCCGGGATGTTGCCCAGCGTGTCGACCAGCAGGTCCACGTCCACCTGCCGCGCCCAGTGTGAGAGCATGTTGTCGGCGGTCTGGAAATCGACCGGGGTGACCATGGTGATCAGCTTGCCCAGCTTCCGCTGGCGCAACGCTGCGTAGCAGAGTGCGAACACGCCGCCCTGGCAGATGCCGAGCAGGTCGACCGGGCCACCACTGCGCGCACGCAGCGCATCAACCGCGCCGTCGATGTAGCGCAGCAGGTAGTCCTCCAGGGTCTGGAAGCGTTCGGAACGATCCGGGTAGCCCCAGTCCAGCACGTACACGTCCTGGCCCAGCGCCAGCAGTTTCTGCACCAGCGAAC
This sequence comes from Stenotrophomonas sp. PI_27, assembly GCF_027854495.1. NCBI lineage: Bacteria > Pseudomonadati > Pseudomonadota > Gammaproteobacteria > Lysobacterales > Lysobacteraceae > Stenotrophomonas > Stenotrophomonas sp. PI_27. The sequence goes on along the minus strand of NZ_JAJNOF010000017.1, from coordinate 61,837 downwards.
GGTCAGCCTGCAGGTCGACCATGTACGGCCGGTTGACCAGCGCGTAGACGATCAGCAGCGGCGTGCGCCGGGTCGGCGCCTGTTCGCCGACAAAGCGGTACAGCACCACCTTGCCGTCGCGCCAGACTTCCTCGCGCGCGGTCGCGCCATAGTCCACGTCTTCCACCTGCGGCAGCAGCTTCAGCCCTTCCATCAGCTTGCGCTGCATGGCCAGGGTTTCCTGCAGCAGGTCATCGGCATTGAAGCCCAGGGGTCCCTTCATCGGTCACGCGCCCGTGCGGAAGTGCGAGGCGCGGCCTTTCTTGCAGACGTCTTTTCTGCAGCCGCCTTCTTCGCCGGTGCCGCCTTCTTCGCGGCCTTGCGTGCGACCGGCTTCACCTTCGCTGGCGCCGGCTGTGCCACGGGATCCACCTCGGCGGTCCCGGCCAGCACCGCCACCTGCGCCTGCAGGCGACGCAGGCTGCGCTCCAGCTCGGCGATGCGGCGGTGGGCGGCGTCCATCTCGCTGCGGGTCGGCAGGCCGATGCGCTCACTCATCTGTTCCACCTCGCGCTGCAGCCCAGCGCGCAGGCGCATCTGCGCGTTGCCCAGCGAGGCGTACACCTGCTGGAACGGTTCGGACATGGCGACCTTGGCGTAGGCCTCCTCGGCCGCATCGATCCACAGGTCGAACATCGCACGCGCACTGGTCAGCTGGCTGCCCGGCTGCTCGTGCTGGGCCAGGCGCTGCTCGAACAGCGCGAAGGCCTCGTCCAGCGCCTGCTTGATCTGATCGACGTAGGCCCGCGAATGCTGCTGGTATTCCTCCTGCGCCCGCAGCAGGGCCTGCCAGCGTGCCTGGTGCTCGCGACCGGGGCCGAACGCCGGGCTCTGCAGCCACGGACCGGCCTGCAGCTGGAACTGCTGCAGCCACGCGGCGAATTCGGGCACCGCGGCACCGGCATGGGTGCTGCCACGGGCACCCTGCAGCATCCACTGCAGCATGCCGTCGCCCTGCGCCTGCACCGCCTCGCGCCAGGCTTGGGCCACTTCAGCGCTGCTGGCGTCGCGACCCGCAAACCGTGCGGCGACGTCCTGCATGGTGCCGTACCAGTTGCCCGCCTGTTCGCGGAAGCGCCGCACGGCATCGTCCGGTGCGCCCTGCGCCTGCTCGGGCAACAGCTGGCCCCACCAGTCGAACAGCCGCTGCCAACTGCCGGGATCGTCACCGGCGGGTGCGCCGGGCGTGCTCGCATGGCGCAGGGCATCGCCCCAGGCGCCGAAGTACTGCCGGGCCAGGGTTTCGAAATCGCTGCTGCCGGCGTCGTGGGCCGAGCTGGTCATCGCAGGCCTCCGCTGGGCTGGCTCATGGCTTGGGGATGCGCAGGGTCTTGCTGATCATCAGCGACCCGGACAGCGCGAACAACAGCACCATCGGATGCAGCTGCCAAGGGCCGATCTGCCACTGGCCGAACCAGATGTGGTCGCCGATGGCATCGGTGCCGGCAGCGATGGCCAGCACGATCACCAGCACCAGGCTGGTCGGGATCGGGGTGCCCTCGAAGTACGTGACCTTGCCCTCGTCGCCGCTCAACGCTTCGGCGGTGACGTTGTAGCGCGCCAGGCGGCTGACGCCGCAGCAGACGAAGTAGCTCAGCACCAGCCAGTCCCAGCCGCCCTGCATGCCGCAGGCATAGGCCAGCGCCGCCGGCGCCACGCCGAAGGAGATCACGTCGGACAGGGAATCCAGCTCGCGCCCCAGGGTCGAGCTGGACTTGCGCCAGCGCGCGATGCGGCCGTCGAGGGCGTCGAAGATGAAGGCCAACGGGATCAGCGCCATGCCGAACAGCAGGTAGCCACGCTCGCCGTCCTGCAGGAAGCGCATGGCGGCAAACACCGCACCGGTGCCGCAGAAAGCATTGGCCAGGGTGAACCAGTCGGCCAGCTGGAATTCGCGCAGCATCGAGAAGTGACGTTTCATGGGGTCTCACGGAGCATCAAGGCCCACAGGTTACCGCGAGCGCCGCCGCTGGCGACAGCGCTGACGGGGCCCACCCTTCACCGCCCCCTCACCCGCCCTCACCGGCGGTGAATTTTTCGCCACCCATCTTGACAGCCTAGGGGGGTGGCGCCTGTCGCGGCTTATCCACAAAGTTGCCCACGCGTAATCCACACCCCCTGTGGACAACCGGATCTCACCGACTGCGACCGTGGACATTTCCTCATCACCCCACAGCGGGGTTTCCCTACTTCCCAAGCCACGAGGTCGGCGCTATGGTCACCGGCGGGCCCGCCGCCACGTCCGATTCCTGGTGACCGGCGATGATGATGCCGGATGCTTCCACTGCTGCTGGCGCAGCGGCCCTGAAGTGGTAGAGCCGGCCGCTGGCCGGCTGCCCCTGCCCTTCCGGAATGCCGGCCAACGCCGGCACTACCCAGCGTGCACCCGCCGCCACCGGGCGAAACACATCACCTGCATCACCAGCATCGCCGCCAATCCGAGCGGCCACGCCCACCACAGGCCCGCCAGGCCGTGCCGCGCCCGCAGCCACATCGCCAGCGGCAGCTCCACCAGTACGACCGCCATCATGCCCAGCAACGCTGGCCGCCATACCGTGCCGCTGCCGCGCATCACTCCCACCAGCACCGCGCTGACTCCCATCGCCAGCACGCCCCACACCACAGTGCGCAGCTGCAACGCAGCCAGCTCGCGCACTTCGGTCGCCGCCAGGATCAGCCCGGTCAGCCCGGGCGCCAGCACCACAACCAGCACCACCACCATGCTCAGCGTCGCCAGTCCAAGCAGCACCCCGGTGCGGGCGATGGCCGGCAGCCGTGCCGTCCGCCCAGCACCCACCGCATGCGCCGCGAGAATGGTGGCGGTGATCCCCAGCGACATCGCCGGGAGCTGCACCCAGCTCATCAGCTGGTTGACCGCACCGTAGGCGGCCGTAGCGGTGTAGCCGTAGCGGTTGATCCAGGCCAGCAACACGATTTCGGCGATGGCCAGGCTGAGCATCTGCAGCGAAGACGGCAGGCCGATGCGCAGCATCGAACGGATGAGTACGCCATCGAAACGAATCGCACGCAGCAGCTCACGGCCCGGTGCCAGCGGATGCCCCATCCGGCGCCAGCGCCACAGCAGCCAGCCCAGGGCCAGCAGGGAGGCCAACGCCGCCGATACGGCCGCACTGGCTGCGCCCTGCCGTGGCAGGCCGGCCCATCCCAGAATCAGCAGCGGCGTGCACAGCAGGCCGATCAGGGTGGCCAACAGCAGCGCCTGCAGGGGCGTCTTCGCATCGCCCACCCCGCGACTCACGGCGGTGGCCAGCCACAGCAGGAAGAACGCAGGTGCAGCCAGCAACAGCACGCGCGCGTAGACGATGGACTCGCCGAGGATCGGTGCCGGTGTGCCCAGCGCGGTCAGCAGGTGTGGCGCAACACCGCCGCCCACAGCCATCACCAGCACCGACAGCAGCAGGATCAGCGCCACCGCGCTGCCGGCCACCGCCCGCGCCTGTTGCGGCCGGTGCGCGCCCCAGGCTTGGCCGATCAGCACCATCGCGCCGGTCGCCAGGCCCATCACCAGGGCCAGCAGCAGGAAGAAGACCGGGAAGAATGCTGCCGCGGCGGCCACCGCCTGCGTCCCGAGCAGATGACCGAGGTAGATGTTGTCCAGCGTGCCTGCGGCCAGCTGCAGCGCGTTGGTCAGCAGCATCGGCAGCAGCAGGGCCAGGTAGGTGCGCCACAGAGGCGGCGCGGCCGGGGGCGTGGGATGTACAGGGGCGTTCATGGGGTTCTCTGGGCAAGGCGCTGCCCTGCCCGGCGTTTCCGCCAGCAAAGCAAGCACAGGGGAGCGGGCCGTGGCCCGCGATCAGGTGGCGCCGCCGCGCGACGACGGCGCGATGGTTCAGCCGTCGGCGCTGTCGAACGCCAGGCGCAGGGCGTGGTCGCGCACATCCCTGGGCCAGGAATGCAGCACCGCTTCCAGGCCTGCGCGGTCATGCGCGAACAGCATGCGGATGGCCTCCTCGAAGCCCGGCAGGTCACCGGCGATGGTCTGCAGGAAGTGATAGGCGCGCTCGGCATCGCGACGCCGGCGGTCCTTGTCCGCACCGGCGCGGCTGGCCGCCTCCACCAGTTTTCGCAGTGCCACCGAGGCCCCGCCCGGCTGCTCTGCCAGCCATGCCCAGTGGCGCGGCAGCAACGTCACTTCGCGCGCTACCACGCCCAGCTTCGGGCGGCCACGGCCACGCGGGGCCGCGGGTGCGTCTTCGGCAATGACCTCGGCATCCGTCTCCACGGCGGGAAACGCTGCACTTACCCGCGACAGCAGTTCTGCATCACTGCCGCGCGTATCGAAATCACGGGTATGGCCGGTGGCGTTGTCGAACACCAGCAACGGCCCGGCCGCGTTGCTGGCGCGCAGTTGCTTGAGGGCAAGCGCAGCCACTTCCGGGGTGCCGGAAGCGACCAGGCGATGGCCGTCGAAACAACTGAAAGGAGGAAGACGGGACGCAGGCATGGCAAGGGCATCAGAGGCGATGCGCAAATATTGCCCGGGTAATTTGTCGACGTCAATATTGCCCGGGCATTAATTATCCGGAAAAGCGTGCCAGCCTCGGGTGGGCACCTCCCCGATTCGCCGGATCACAGCCGGCTGTAGGACCAACTGACCATGCGGCCGTCCTTGTACGGCATCACGCCGTGGAACGGGCGCGGGTCGGTGTCGAACACCAGCGGCAGGAAGTTGCGGTCGCCCTCCCACATCGGCAGCGTGTCCAGCTTGTCCAGGTCCACCCATTCCAGCGTGCCTTCATGGTTGCCGCCGTGCGGGGTGCCTTCGAAGGTGTCGATGACGAACACGAAGCCCAGCCAGTCTTCACCGTGCTTGCCGAAACCCGGCCAGCTGAGGGTGCCGCGCAGGCGCATGCCGGTGCAGTCGATGCCGGCTTCCTCGGCGATCTCGCGACGCATGCTGGCGGCCACGTCCTCGTCCGCTTCGATCTTGCCGCCCAGCCCGTTGTACTTGCCCAGATGGTGGTCACCCGGACGGGTGTTGCGGTGGATCATCAGCACCTGGCGACGATCAGGCGACAGCACGTAGCCCAGGGTGGCGACGATCGGGGTGTACGGCATGGGGCGGCATCCAGCGGCAGGTCAGCCCTGGATTATGGCCGATCAGCGCACCAGCGACAGGCGGCGCTCGGCAGGCGCACCGGCGCCATCGGGGTCACGGCGCAGCGTGGCGACGCCATGGCCGCGCTCGGCCAGGTATTCCAGCCACTTGCCGAGGAAGGTGTTCATCCGCATGCGATGGCTGATCAACTCCGCCGGTGGCGGATACAGGCCCATGGTGTCCTGCCAGCGGCGGCCGACGTAGCAATGGGTAGTCTCGGCCTGGCGCGCATCACGGTACAGGCGGACGTAGGCCGACGGGTCCGGCTCACCGGTGACCGGGTCGGCCAGGTCGTAGGTCAGGCGCAGTTCCACCGTGTACCGGTGGCATTCGATCACGTCCAGGCGCACATCCAGGCCGTCACCGATCGAGGAGATGTAGCTGCCCGCGACCAGTCCCGCCGGCTCGAACAGGCGTACCAGATGACGGTAGTTTTCCGCGTACAGGCCCATGAGCCAGCTCAGCCGGCTCAGGCGGGGAATGCGTTCGGTACGGGGCAAGGCTCGGGCCATGGGTCGATCCTACACGTTGGTGCTTCAACGTGGGGGCGCCTCAAGCCACAGCCAACCCGTCGGTCGCTTTCATCGTGGTAGTGCCGGCCGCTGGCCGGCAGCCCCGCAGCGCGGGGAACGATCAATACAGCTCGCGCTGCAGCCCCAGCGTAGCCAGCACCTTGCTGGAAATCTCCTCGATCGAGGTATGGGTGGTGCTCAGGGTCGGGATCCGCTCCATCTGGAACATGGTCTCGGCCGCAGCCACCTCGCGCTTGCAGGTTTCCAGGTTGGCGTAGCGCGAGTTCGGACGGCGCTCCTGGCGGATCTGCTGCAGCCGGTCCGGGTCGATGGTCAGGCCGAACAGCTTGCGCCGGTAGTTGCGCAGGCGTGGCGGCAGGCGGTCGCTTTCCAGGTCCTCGTCGGTCAGCGGGTAGTTGGCCGCGCGCACCCCGTAGTGCAGGGCCAGGTAGATGCAGGTCGGCGTCTTGCCGGCGCGCGACACCGCCACCAGGATCACGTCGGCATCGTCGTAGTTCACCGCAATGCCATCGTCATGGGTCAGGGCGAAGTTCATCGCGTTGATGCGGCGATGGTAGGTATCGAAATCGACCATGCCATGGGCCTGGCCGACCCGGGCCAGGCGCGGGCTGGCCAGTTCGCGCTCCAGCGGCTCGATGAACGGCGCGAACACATCCAGCATCAGGGCTCCGCTGTCAGCCAGGATCAGGCTGAGGCTCTGGTCCACGCAGGAGTTCACCACGATCGGCCGGACCTGGTAGCGCTCCCCCGCCGCCTGGATCCGGGCACAGGCTTCACGCGCTTTTTCAGGGTCGTCGACAAACGACATCCGGTCGGTAATGAAGCTGAACCCGGAGAACTGGGTCAGCAGGCTATGCCCAATGGTTTCAGCGGTGATACCGGTTCCATCGGAAACGTAGAACACCGGACGGATGGTCGACATGCGCGCTTTTACCCCCTACGAAGCTTAAAAAGGCCGCCAGCACAAGCTTGTGCCGACGGTGCTCTGCCCGGCATCATATCGGCTTCTTCCTACGGACGCGGCCACTCAGCCCGCCTCGGGCGATGGCCAAACGGAGCATCGCGCTTGAACGAGAACATCCTGTGGTTGCACGAACTGCGTCTGGCCGATCTGGCCCGCGTAGGCGGCAAGAATTCGTCCCTGGGCGAGATGATCGGCAACCTGGCCGGTCTGGGCGTTTCGGTGCCGGGCGGTTATGCCACCACCGCTGAAGCCTTCAAGGACTTCATCGCGCACAACGACCTGTCCAAGCGCATCTTCGACAAGTTGGCCACGCTGGACGTCGAGGACGTCACTGCGCTGACCGCCGCCGGCAAGGAAATCCGCAGCTGGGTGATCGATGCACCGCTGCAGCCGCAGCTGGACCAGGACATCCGCACCGCCTACGCCAAGCTGAGCGCCGACAACGGCGGCGGCGACGTGGCCGTGGCCGTGCGTTCGTCGGCCACCGCCGAGGATCTGCCGGATGCCTCCTTCGCCGGCCAGCAGGAAACCTTCCTCAACGTCACCGGTGCCGACGACGTCGTGCACAAGGTCAAGGAAGTGTTCGCCTCGCTGTACAACGACCGTGCCATCGCCTACCGCGTGCACCACGGCTTCAAGCATGAGGACGTGTTCCTGTCCGCCGGCGTGCAGCTGATGGTGCGCTCGGGGGTCGGCTCCTCCGGCGTGCTGTTCACCCTGGATACCGAGTCCGGCTTCCGCGACGTGGTGTTCGTCACCTCCTCGTTCGGCCTGGGCGAAATGGTCGTGCAGGGCGCGGTCAACCCGGACGAATACTACGTCTACAAGCCCACCCTGCAGGCCGGCAAGCCGGCGATCCTGCGCCGCTCGCTCGGCAGCAAGGCGATCCGCATGGTGTATTCGGATGTTCCGGGTGAGCGCGTCAGGATCGAAGATACCCCGGCCGAACTGCGCAACACCTTCTCGATCAGCGACGAGGATGTGCAGGAACTGGCCAAGCAGGCGCTGGTGATCGAAAAGCACTACGGCCGCCCGATGGACATCGAGTGGGCCAAGGACGGTGTCAGCGGCAAGCTGTTCATCGTGCAGGCGCGCCCGGAAACGGTGAAGTCGCGCAGCCACGCCACCCAGATCGAGCGCTTCGCGCTGACCGAAAAGGGCGGCAACGTGCTGGCCGAAGGCCGCGCCGTCGGTGCCAAGATCGGTTCGGGCGTGGCCCGCGTGGTGAAGACGCTGGACGACATGAACCGCGTGCAGCCGGGCGACGTACTGATCGCCGACATGACCGATCCCGACTGGGAACCGGTGATGAAGCGCGCTTCGGCCATCGTCACCAACCGTGGTGGCCGCACCTGCCACGCCGCGATCATCGCGCGCGAGCTGGGCGTGCCGGCCGTGGTCGGCTCGGGCAACGCGACCAAGGTGATCGAAGATGGCCAGCTGGTCACCGTCAGCTGCGCTGAAGGCGATACCGGCTTCATCTACGAAGGCAAGCTGGGCTTCGAGCGCACCACCACCGATCTGGGCAACATGCCGCCGGCACCGCTGAAGATCATGATGAACGTGGCCAACCCGGAACGTGCCTTCGACTTCGGCCAGCTGCCGAACGCCGGCATCGGCCTGGCCCGCCTGGAAATGATCATCGCCAGCCACATCGGCATCCACCCGAACGCGCTGCTGGAATACGACCGCCAGGACGCGGCAACGAAGAAGAAGATCGACGAGAAGATCGCCGGCTACGGTGACCCGGTCAGCTTCTACGTCGACCGCCTGGCCGAAGGCATCGCCACCCTCACCGCGTCGGTTGCTCCGAACCCGGTGATCGTGCGCCTGTCGGACTTCAAGTCCAACGAGTACGCCAACCTGATCGGCGGCAGCAACTACGAGCCGCACGAAGAGAACCCGATGATCGGCTTCCGCGGCGCCAGCCGTTACGTCGACCCGAGCTTCTCGGCCGCCTTTGCGCTGGAATGCAAGGCCGTGCTGCGCGTGCGCAACGAAATGGGCCTGGACAACCTGTGGGTCATGATTCCGTTCGTGCGCACCCTGGAAGAAGGCCGCAAGGTCGTCGAGGTGCTGGAGCAGAACGGCCTGAAGCAGGGCGAGAACGGCCTGAAGATCATCATGATGTGCGAAGTGCCGTCCAATGCACTGCTCGCCGATGAGTTCCTGGAGATCTTCGACGGCTTCTCGATCGGCTCCAACGACCTGACCCAGCTGAGCCTGGGCCTGGACCGCGACTCGTCGATCGTCGCGCACCTGTTCGACGAACGGAACCCGGCAGTGAAGAAGCTGCTGTCGATGGCGATCAAGGCTGCACGCGCCAAGGGCAAGTACGTCGGCATCTGCGGCCAGGGCCCGTCCGATCACCCGGATCTGGCCGAATGGCTGATGCAGGAAGGCATCGAGTCGGTGTCGCTGAACCCGGACACCGTGGTCGACACCTGGCTGCGCCTGGCCAAGCTGAAGGCCAACGGCTGATGCCGCGAGGGGCTGACGTCGCTTTCATCGACGTCCGCCCATACTGCTGCTGCACGCAAGCCCCGCCTTTGCGGGGCTTGCTGTTTCTGGCGTCACGCACGCCCTGCCCCACGCAGACATCGCTAAGCAGCAAAGGACTTCCGCATGATCGCCGCCGCACCAACCGCCCCCGCCGCGACGCCCTGGTTCCACTCGCTCGACTGGGAGCGGCTGCTGGAAACCTACGGCGTGCCGTTGCTGGCCGCCATCGTAGTGCTGCTGGTGGGCCTGTGGGTGGCACGTCGCCTGTCCAATGCCATGCCGCGCGCCACCGCGCGCATGGGCGTGGACCCGATGCTGGGCAGCTTCCTGCGCAACGTGGTCTATGCCACCTCACTCGTGATCGTGGCGCTGCTGGCCATCGACACGCTCGGCGTGAAAATCACCCCGCTGCTGGCCGTGCTCGGCACGGCCGGTCTGGCGGTAGGCCTGGCATTGAAGGATTCGCTGTCCAACATCGCCTCGGGCGTGATGCTGGTGACGCTGCGACCGTTCCGCGTGGGCGATGTGGTGACCGTGGCCGGGCAGACCGGCACGGTGCGCGAAGTGCGCATCTTCCAGACCGTGCTCACCGGTGCCGACAACCAGCACACCACCATTCCGAACACGCTGATCACCGCCGCACCGATCATCAACCTCACCGCCGAACCGACGCGCCGCGTCGAGCTGGTGATCGGCATCGGCTATGAGGACAACATCCAGCTGGCACGCGATACCGCGCTGGCGCTGATGAAGGCGGACCCGCGCGTGCTGCAGACCCCCGCACCGGACGTGGTGGTCTACGAGCTGGGCGCGCACGCCATCAACCTCGGCATCCGCTGCTACGTGAAGTCGGCCGACTGGTTTGGTACCAAGGTCACGCTGCTGGAGCAGCTGAAGCTGGGCTATGACAAGGCCGGCATCAACATCCCCTACCCGCAGCAGGACATGCATCTGTACCTGCACGGCAAGGATGGCGGCGTGGTTGAGGCCGACGCGCTGGTGCGCGACAAGCCGTGATCCGGCAGTGGAATGCCGGCCAGCGGCCGGTACTACCCCTCGCCCCCTGACTGGAATGCCGGCCAGCGGCCGGCACTACCCCTCGCCCCCTGACTGGAATGCCGGCCAGCGGCCGGCACTACCCACTCGCCGCCTGACTGGAATGCCGGCCAGCGGCCGGCACCACCCCCTCGCCGCCTGACTGAAATGCCGGCCAGCGGCCGGCACTACCCCTCGCGCATTGGTAGTGCCGGCCGCTGGCCGGCAGCGCCCAGGATCAGGCCGCGACGCTCTCTTCCAGCGTCGGGTAATCGGTGAAGCCGACCGCGCCACCGCCAAAGAACGTCGCGCGATCCGGCGGATTCAGTGCCGCACCGGTACGCAGTCGCTCCGGCAGATCCGGGTTGGCGATGAACGGCCGCCCGAAGCCGATCAGGTCAGCCCAGCCTTCCGCCAGTGCCTGCTCGGCGCGCTCGGCGGTGTACTTGCCGGCGTAGATCAGCGTGCCTGGGTAGACCATGCGCAGCGCCTGCTTGAACGCCACCGGCATCAACGGTGCATCGTCCCAATCCGCTTCGGCAATGTGCAGGTAACCCACGCCCAGCTCACCCAGCAGATGCGCGGCCGCCAGATAGGTCGCCTGCGGCGTATCGTCCACCGCGCCCTGCAGCGTGGTCAGCGGCGCCAGGCGCACGCCGACGCGGTCACCGCCGGCCACCGCGACCACCGCCTGCACGACCTCGCGCAGGAACCGCAGCCGGTTCTGCAACGCGCCGCCATAGCCGTCGGTGCGCTGGTTGGCCTGCGAGTCGATGAACTGGTTGATCAGGTAGCCATTGGCACCGTGCAGCTCCACGCCATCGAAGCCTGCGTCCAGCGCATTGCGCGCGGCCTGCGCGAAATCGGCGACGATGCCCGGAATCTCATCTTCGCGCAGCTCACGCGGCATCGAATGCTGGATCATTTCGCCCACCCCGGCTTCGGGACCTGCCCCGGTCGGGTCGACGAACACCTTCACGCCTTCCGCCATCAACGCCGACGACGACACCGGCGCGGCGCCACCCGGCTGCAGCGCCACGTGCGAGACCCGGCCGACATGCCACAGCTGGGCGTAGATGCGGCCACCGGCGGCGTGCACGGCGTCAGTCACCTGGCGCCAGCCCTGCACCTGTTCCGGGCTGTGGATGCCCGGAGTCCAAGCGTAGCCCTGGCCCTGCGCGCTGATCTGGGTACCCTCGCTGACAATGAGGCCGGCGCCGGCACGCTGCGCGTAGTACGTGGCCATTTCGGCAGTGGGCACGTTGCCGGCCGACGAGCGCGAGCGGGTCATCGGCGGCATCACGATGCGGTTGGGCAACGTCAGCGCGCCCAGGCGGTGGGGAGTGAACAGCATGGCGGCAATCTCTTGCAGGGGACTGCCGGCAAGGATGGGGATGGCGGCGGCCACGCAACAGGCACGCACTGGCAAAACAGTTGTTCCCTCAAGGCAAGGATGGCCGGCCGGCGGTCGGATCCCTTTGAACGGAACGGGCTCCGACCCCGAAGCCGGTTACAGCGTGGGTTCGATCAGCGCGCCGCCATGCGCCACGCGGTCATAGCAGGTGCGTACCACGTCCTCGCCGTACTTGCGCTCCAGCCGGCGCACGATGAAGTGGCCGCGCGCCATGTCCTGGTAGTAGTCAGTGAACATGGTGTTCAGTGTTGCGCCGGCAGCGGCACCGACGATCGGCACCGCCTGCGCGGCGAACTTCTCGGTAACGACCACGCCAAAGCGCGCCGCCACCTTCTCCACCAGCTTCGCCAGCAGCTTGCCGGCTTCCTTCGGCGCCACGCCCAGGGTCAGGTCGCGGCCGGTCACCACGCGCCCGGCCAGCTCGGCCGAGAGATGGCGCATCACATCGGTCGTGAAGCCGCGGGCCAGGTAATAGCCCGTCTCGCTGGCGTCATCACGCGGCGAGTTGCCGCCCAGCGCGAATACCTCAAGGCACGCCTGGCGGGTGCTGAACTCGGACAGGTCAAAGCCCTCGCTGCGGGCCACGTCTGCCACCGCCCGCATCATGATCGTGGTCGATACCGGCAGTTCGATGAAAAGTGCCGCGAAGCCAAAGGCGCCTCCGACCGCGCCTGATGTCGCCGCCGCCACCTTGTGCCAGCGCGTGGATGCGCCCTTGCCAGGGGTGTTGTCCATGCTCCACAGGGCCGCCTGCGCGGACTTGGACAGCGCCGCCTGCACCGCGCCGTGGATGCGGCCCGACACCGCCTTGGGCAGCGCCTTCACCGCGAACTCCAGCGGCGTGCCGACCAGGTTCGCCATGCGCGCGGTCAGGGTCGGCGCTTCCAGCAGCGCCACCGCCCGCTGCAGGTCGGACCAGTCGCGGGCGTCGTGGGCAATGTCGCGGGGAAGCAGGATCGGCTCGTTCATGGGGCCGATCTTAGCGCCCGGTAGTTGAACGGTTCGTCGCGAGTCACGCCAGAAGGGGCGGACCCGGTGCCTTGCCGGCCAGCGGCCGGCAACTACCCCTTGGCGTGTCACCCGGTGGCGTCGTTCAGGCAGCCGGCAACCCCGACAGCGCGCCCATGAACTGGCGGTAGTGGCGCAGTTCGGCGATCGAGTCGTGCACGTCGCTCAGCGCGGTGTGGTTGCTGTTCTTGCCGACGCCGGCAGCCACGCTCGGCGCCCAGCGCTTGGCCAGTTCCTTCACCGTGGACACGTCCAGGTTGCGGTAGTGGAAGTACTTCTCCAGCCTCGGCATCTGGCGGTGCAGGAAGCGGCGATCCTGGCAGATCGAGTTGCCGCACATCGGCGAAAGACCGGCCGGGATCCACTGCGCCAGGAAGTTCACCGTCTGCGCTTCGGCCTGGCCCAGCGTGGTGGTGCTGTCCAGCACGCGCTGCCACAGGCCGGAACGACGGTGCTGGTTGCGGTTCCACTCATCCATCGCTTCCAGCGTTTCCAGCGGGTGGTGGATGGCGAACTCCGGACCCTCGGCCAGCACGTTGAGCTGCGCGTCGGTGACCACGGTGGCGATCTCGATGATCGAATCGTTGTCGGTATCCAACCCGGTCATTTCCAGGTCGATCCAGATCAGCCGCTCGTTGGCCGCGCCGTTGTCCGCCATGTGTCGCCTCGTTGCTGGGCAGGCGCACGGCCTACCGGTGAAGGAAAGGGGCACCCATCATACCCTGTCACCCCTCAGCCCTCGCCGGCGTGGTCTTCCAGCAACAGCGGCGGCTTGCCGCGCTTGGCGCGGAAATAATTGGTCAGGCGCGTGCTCGCCTCCTTGGCCAGCACGCCGCCGTGGATCTCCACCCGGTGGTTGTGGCGCGCATCGCCCAGCAGGTCGAAGACGCTGCCGCAGGCACCGGTCTTGGGGTCGCTGGCGCCGTAGACCAGGCGGGCAACGCGTGCATGCACGATCGCCATCGCGCACATCGCGCAGGGTTCCAGGGTCACGTACAGAGTGCTGCCCAGCAGCCGATGGTTGGCCAGCCGCGTGCCACCGGCCCGCATCGCCACGATCTCGGCATGCGCGCTGGGATCGTGCGAGGCGATGTTGAGGTTCCAGCCCTCGCCCAGCAGCTGGCCATCGGCGCCCACCAGTACCGCACCGACCGGAATCTCATCGAACTCGCGTTGCGCGCGCTCGGCCAGGGCCAGCGCGTGGCGCATCCAGCGTTCATCGGCGTCGTGCACCGGCACACCCAGGGCATCGGTCATGGCGGTTCTCGCGTGTCTGCAGGGCCAGGATGGCCGCCGGGGCCGCATTGTACGCCCGCGGCCGTGCAGGCGCCGCTAGCGTGCGTCGAAGCGCTCGCGGGCGGCGTCCAGTGCCGGGAAGTTGTGCTCGGCCCAACGGTCCAGAGCGGACAGCGTGTCAACCAGCCCACGCGCGACTTCGGTCAGCCGGTACTCCACATGCAGTGGCTTTTTGCCCAGCTCACACCGCTCGACCAGGCCATTGCGCTCCAGCTGCCGCAGGGTCTGGGTCAACACCTTCTGCGAGATGCCTTCGATCTTCCGCAGCAGCGCGCCATTGCGCAGCGGCCCCTGCGACAGTGCAGGCAACAGCAGCCTGTTGCTGTGGCCGTTGATGTACAGCCTGCGCTACGTCGGCTTCGATGTGATGGAACCGCATGTGGTGCACGGCGTGCGTTCCGGGCTGGCACCGGAGCGCGCGCAGGCACACGACGAGGCACTGGCTGCAGCAACCCAATACTACCGCGAACGCCTGGCGCACTGGACGCAGTGGCCCACCGTGCCCTTCAACGACAGCGCGGATTTCGAGGACGGCGTGGTGCTGCGCGCGGAGGCCACCACCTACAGCCCCTTCATCCGCCATCGCAACGCCGGATGAATCCAGGTCTGCACGCTGGATCGGGACGCGCGATACTACGTGCCCATTGAAAGCACCTTGGTGAACCCATGACCACCCTTCGCGCCTCGCGCGCCGACGACGGCGCCGCCCTCGTCGACCTCTGGCGCCGCGCCGTCGACGCCACCCACGACTTCCTCAGCGCAGAAGACCGCCAGGCCATCGACGCCGAAGTCGCCGGTTTCCTGCCGCTGGCGCCGATGACCGTGGCCGTCGACGCTCAGGACCGCCCCCTTGGCTTCATGCTGATCGATAGCACGCACATGGAAGCGCTGTTCATCGATCCTGACGTGCGCGGTACCGGTATCGGCCGGCGACTGCTGCAGCATGCGCTGGCCCTGCATCCGCAGCTCAGTACCGACGTCAACGAACAGAACGCGCAGGCCGTCGGCTTCTACCAGCGCATGGGCTTCGTCGAAACCGGACGTTCACCGCTGGATTCGCAGGGCCGCCCGTATCCGCTGATCCATCTCCGGTACGAGGGCTGAGATCAGCCCCGGCGGCGGGGGTCAATCCACGGGCGGGGCGCTTGCCTCGAATGCCGCTGAGTAGCGCACTTCGCCCTGCGCGATCGGCGGCACCAGGGAGAGGGCCTGGAAGTACGCTGCTGGAACACCCGGCAGTACCAGCCCCGGTTCGGCATGGAACCCGAATCGCCCGTAGTAGGACGGCTCCCCCAGCACCACACAGCCCTGCGCGCCCTGCCCACGCAATGCGTCGAGCGCCGCGTGCATCAGCGCTGCGCCAATGCCCTGCCCCTGGCATCCGGGCAGCACCGAGATGGGCCCCACGCCAAACCAGCCGGTGCTGCCATCGCTGATCGTCACCGGCGACAGGGCGATGTGCCCGACGACCTGCCCGTCCTTCTCGGCGACCAGCGAAAGATTCAGCTCTCCACGCGAACGCAGCGCATCGACAATGAACTGCTCGGTGTGGCTGCTGTGCGGCACATCGCGGAAGGCCGCCTCAGTGAGTGCGTGGATGCTTGCCCGATCTTTACTGGACTCAGGCCGAATCGTGTAATTCATGGCGCCCGTCTCTGTGATGGAAATGTGAATTATTGATTTGAATCACACATCTGCAGAAAAGCCTGCGTCGCACGCAACGCCAGCGAAAGCACCGGATCGCCCACGGCGCAGGCGATACGCCCGAGGTAGCACCCGCCAGCGCGTCAAAAACATGGCGCGCCGGGTGGCAATGGCTTGCCGGCACGCTCCATAATCGGAAAACCTGTCACCCAGGAAGGATATATGGACATGGACGCGCCATGCAGGACCGAGCCATGGATGTAGCACAGCGCGAACACAGGGGACGGCCGTTGTTGGCGTTGATCGCGCTATTGCCGCTGGCCGCGTGCTCACCTTATGCCGATGCCGAGCGCGACGTTGCTGCGGGTGGACGCGGCCTGGCCAGGCTCAACCCGGCGCCGAAGCAGGCCTACGAACTGGTGCTGACAGTGAAGGATGCACCGGGCCCGTTCGCGGTTGTTGAGGGCGTGGCCCAGTATGACGTCAGCAACTATGAAGACTGCGGGCGGATCATCTGGTCCACCGGCACGGCCAGCCGCATCACCAGCCAGGAACCGGTGGAACTGCGCAGGACGGGCGAGAACGAATACCGCGGTACGTTCTACCTCGACCGCATGCAGGACCAGGACTATTACGATCGCGGTACGTGCCACTGGACGCTGACCGGCGTTGGCGCGATGTTGCGTGCCACGACCGGCGAAGCTGATACGCGATTCCTTACGTTCATCGACAAGAAGCGCATGGAGAGGGATTCACCTCTGACGCTCTATTACCCGACACTCATCTATCCGCGCGCCACCACCGTCGCCAACTTCGGCGCCAGTGGCGAAGAAGATCCGTCAGGGTATAGCGAAGATCTGCGCGACGCGCTGTTCTCGACCACAACCACTGTGCGGACGCTCGCGCCATGAGCTGCCAGTGCCACATTTCCCCCTACACACCAGGAGGCCGACATTGCGCCACAAGATGATTCCGTGCCTTGCTCTGCTTCTGTTGACCGCCTGCCATCCGGAGACCGCCATGAACCAGGAACGTGCCGCTGCTGAAGCCGATGTCGCCCAGGGTGGGCGCGGCCTCGCCAAGCTCAACCCCAGCCCGCGCAAGGCCTATGAACTGGTACTGCGCCTGAAGGACGCCCCCGGCGATTTTGCGGTGGTCGAAGGCGTCGCACAGTACGACGTCACCAACGAAGACCAGTGCGGCCACATCGAGCCGGCCACCGGCACGGCCGCACGCATCACCAGCCAGGAGCCGGTGGAGCTGCGCAAGGTCGCCGATGGCGAGTACCGGGGCACGCTGTATGTGGACCGCATGCTGGATGAAGACTACTACGGCCGCGGCGTGTGCCACTGGGAGTTCACTGGCGCTGGGGCGATGTTGAAGGCGACGGGCGCTGAAGGCGAAACGCGCTTCCTGTCATTTATTGAAGCCTCGGCCCTTATCGAAGGCCAAGTCGAGACCCGCCACTATCCGCGTGCCGACTATCCCCGAGTCAGCGAGATTCCGGACTACGGTGCAAGTGGCCAAAAGGATCCGACAAAGTTCCGCCCTGAACTGCGGAATGCGCTGTTCTCCGCTTCGCTTGAAGCCAGCGAGGTCCGCCAATGAGCCTCAACAGCCAAGACTACGCTGCGCTATCCGAAGATGCATACAAGGATTACGCGGTCGGTCGTCGAGCACCTGGTCAAGAAGAAATCGTTCCGATAAACGGGCACAAGTACAAGATCCTCGAGCACGTTGATAATCGGCTGAACGGTTATCAAGGAACGATCTACCAGCGAGTCGACACCAATGAAATTGTCGTCGCACATCGCGGAACCGAACAAATCGCACGCGATGCGATTCTGACCGATGGTGGCATGGTCGTTGCCCGTACCAATGTGCAGGCGCCGGACGCCATCGCGCTGACCCAACGCGCCCTCGCTTACGCCAAGAAGGAGGGGCAGGATCTCGGACAACGTCCGCCAGAGGTCACCGTCACCGGTCACTCCCTCGGCGGCGCGCTGGCCCAGATCACCTCGCACCATTTCAACGTCAAGGGCGAAACCTTCAACGCCTATGGCGCGGTCAGCCTCAGCTACCGCATCCCGGAAGGCGGCAACACCATGATCAACCATGTCATGGCCTCCGATCCGGTCAGCGCGGCGTCGCCGCACTTCGGCCAGGTGCGCATCTACGCCAGGCCGAACGAAATCAGCACACTTGCCGCGAACGGCTTCAGCAATCACTCATTGCGCGCCCTGATCCCCGACCGGCCGATCATCGCCGCAGGCAGCTCGTTCGGCGCGCACAAGCTGGGCAACTTCCTCGGTGACGGCTCGGTGCTGCAACACCCGGAAACGCAGAAGCTGGCAAAAGACAACGCCAGGATGATCGAGGAGTACCGCGACGACGTTGAATCACTGCGCCGTGGTGTCACCCGCGCGGCGCGGGGCATTCCGGGCGGCGCCGTCGATCTGTACGACCACATCCGTGGCCCGCTGCAGCCCGGTGAGCCGGCACGTCGTGAAGCCGAGAAGAACGGCCATCACACCAGCATGCTGCGCATGGACGATCCCAACCATGTGGGCAACCCACTGTTCAACGACGCGATCCGTGGCGTGCACGCGCAGGACGTCCGCGTCGGCCGGGTACCGGACGTAATGAGCACGCAGCTGGCCGGCAGCCTGGCCGCCGAAATGCACGCAGCGGGCGGCAAGCGCATCGACGAAGTGGTCATGAATGCCGATGCCTCGCGCAGCTTCGCCGTGCAGGGCCAGGGCGGCGATCCCGCCCACCTTCGCGTCTCGGTGGATACGGCAGTGGCGATGAACACCCCACTGGAACAGAGCAGCCAGCGCATCGACCAGCAGGCCGCAGGCCAGCGGCTTGCGCTGGAGCGCGACCAACAGCTGGAACAGCAGCAGCATCAGACCCGCAGCATGCAGGCCTAATGGCGGCGCGGGAGCCACTCACCCCGGCTCCCGCACCCTTCGGCACTCCGGCTCAGGGACTGGAGGCCGCCATTGGCACGGCTCCTCCGGCAGTCACGAACGGATCCGGGCCGGAATCCGGGAATGCACCGCAGGCACGATCGCCGGGTGCCACCGGATCACAGGGCCACTGCGCGCGTGCGACCTTCTCGCGCAGCTCGAAGCGATCGCCGGTCCAGACCACGAACGCGATGTGCTCGCGGTTCCAGTCGCTGTAGGCGCGCGGACCGCCCTTCTGCGCCGTTTCCGGGTACTGCACGAACCAACGCAAGGCCGGGCCGTACTGCAACTTGCTGTGGTCCAGATTGAGCCGGCCCTCACGCGACAGCTGTCGCGCACGGTCGGCGTCCGTCACCGGCGGCATGGCCGGCAACGCATCGGCAGTCACATCCCGCGGCGCCGCGTCCCCGCGGACCTGGTACACGCGCTGTGCCACATAGGCCTCGCGGCAATCACCCGCTGGCACGCGGACCGGCTCCGCGCCGTACTCACCGCGGTTGGCGACCTGGTCGCTGCAGGTGAACGGCGCCGACACCAGGTAGAACGTGCTGTCGGCATCGCGTCCTTCCAGCGAGCGCACCCAGATATCACCCATCCCCGCGATGAAATCCGGGCGTTGGCCGTAGCCCGGCACCGCCTTGAACCAGGCCTTCTGCCGCACCTCGCGCTCGCGCCAGGCGCGCGGCAAGTGGATGTCCTGCTCGGGCAGCGCGACCAGCAGCGCGGCCAGATGCGCCGGCATCGTGCCCTGGCAGGCGCCGATCAGCAGGTCGCCTTGGCTCGCCAGCCGTCCGGCCAGATCCACCGGGCAGCGGGCACCGAGCGCCCGCTCGGTCGCCTGCTCGGGCGGCAACGGCACGATGGCCAATGCGGGCGGAGCGGGTGCTACCGCCGGAGCGGTGGGCTCGCCTGCGGCGGGAGGTGCAGCCACAGGCGCCGCCGCTGCGGGCGCAGGCGCCGGATCCGCAGCCGGTACTTCGGGAGCCGGCGCCACGACAACGGCGTCGGCCGCCGCAGGCGCTGTAACGGGCGCCGCCCCCGCAGGCGCGTCAACAGTTGCCTCTGCAGCGGGGTGCGTCTCCACGACGGGCGCCGCTGCCTCCTGAGCCTGTGCCGACGCTGCGGCAAGTCCAAGTGACAGCAGCCAGAGCGGCGGCAGGCGGCGCACGGATGCATTGCAGCGGGCTGCGGCGTGCCGGGCATTCGGGGGAACGATTCGCATGTGGTGTCCTTACGGGTGGGTTTCCATGTCGGCGCCACAGGGCGCCACGCGTCGTACGTAAAGCGCCAGCGGGCACCCTGCCCGCCGGCATCGGTGTTACAGGGATCGAGAACGCTGCTCCTGCTCGCGGGCGAGCGCGGCCGCCGGGTCCTGCTGGGCGACATTGGCAGCCAACTGCTGGCTGCTCTGCGCCAGCGGCTGCTGCGCCGCTTGTTCGCGATCAACCGATGCGCGCAGCATGGCCGGATCGCCCAGCGCGCCCTGCACGGCAAACAGCGTGCGACCGTCATTGCCGGCCAACAGGTGATCGATACGCGACATTCCGGCCTTCTGCGCGCTCAGCGCCAGTGCGCCGGCAGCATTGTCCAGTTCCTGCACGCTGCGCAGACCGCTTTGCGACCCCATCTGATGCAGGTGCTGGCGCGCTCCCGAGAACAGCGTGTATCCCGGCTCGCCCGGTTGCGACATGTCGCGTCCCGTTGCCTGCTGGGCAGGCGCCCCCACTTCGCCGCGCTCCAGGCGCGCCATCACATCGGGGGTCAGCTTCTGCTGCCACACGTCAAAACGCTGCTGGCGGGCTTCGATGCCGTTGAGCGCGCCATTCAGGGCACGCGTGGCTTCGCGCACATCCTCGCGCGCCGCCTCCGGCACCCGCGTCTGCCACTGCCACACGGCAATGCGACCTGCGTGCTCGGGCTGCGCGGCCAGTTCCGGGTGATTCACCAGGTCCAGTTCCAGCGCCTTGCCGGCACGCTCATAGTTCTCCTTGCCGACCAGCGGCAGATAGCCGCGGCCGTGATACTTCAGCGCGTCGCCAGGCGCGTCGTTGCCCATGCGCCCGCCGTACATCAGCTCAGCCAGGTTTTCCGGGCGGCCACGCAGCGCTTCCTGGCGGGCGCTCTCCAGCGCAGCGTTGCCATTGCGCCACGCCGCTTCCACCGGGATCTGCGAGATACCCCGGGTGAAGTTGAAACTCTCGTTGAGACGGCTCAAGCCCCGGGATTCATGCCCGGCCTGCGCCATGAAGTTGGCCAGTTCCCGGGACGAAGTCATGCCGGCCTCCGTGGCCTGCCGCAACAGCAACGACTCCCTATCCTGCGACACGGTGAAACTCCTGCTCGATCATCGTTGGATACTCCCGCCTCCTCACAGGCATGGCACTCAGGGCAAGCTCACGTCGGCGACGACGGACGGATCGAAATCCTCGAACCGCACCCGGCCAAGCTCGGCCGCGGAGAAATCGCGCGTGTGGGTCGCTTCGGTTTCGGTGTCCACCACCTTGCGCTGCACGCCATGCACCCAGCACGTCTGCTCGGCAGGTGCATACCGGAAGGTGTAGACGCTGCTCCAGCGTTCGCGGCTGCCGCCGTTGGTAATCACGCTGAACGCGCCGTCTTCAATCGTCACGTAGGCGAAGGGGTCACCGGCCATGCCACCGCGCGTTGAGCACGGCACCAGCTTGTCGTTGCGTGCCGCCAGCTGCCAGCGGCCCGTGGCATCGCCCAGCAGCAACAGCAGGACCCGGTTCGGTCCGTGCTCGCCGGGCAACAAGCCCTCCGGAGGAGGTTGGTCGATCACCAGGAGCTGGTCCTGGAAACCATTGCCGGTCAGATCGCCGCGTACAGCTTCCAGCAGGTTCGCGCCGGACGGAACGAACGCCAGGGCATTGTCCATGTGCGTGCCACTCCCCTTCTCCATCCCCTGCAACTCCTTCAATCCCGTCTTGCCAGTTCCCGAGCGGAGGCCGGAAACGGGGCGATGCCCCGCACGTGCCCGGCGGCCGCCATGGCGGATGATAGCCCCGAGCCCACGGCAACCGCGATGGTGGCAAGCGTCACCCGCACTGCGGGGGGACACAGTCCTCATGGACGGAAAAGCTCCTGCGTTCGATGGCACCGGCGCGTCGGGATTTTGACGCGCACGCAGCTTACTTCGAGGAGGCGGGGCTCGTCGAAGGGGGCTTGGGATGAAAAGCGCACTTGATCACAGAAAGAGTGCGGTCAACGTGAATGGATGCCTACTCAGCAAATGGGTCAACGCAGGTGTCCTGCAGAAATGGCAGCTGGGAGAATGCTCTCGTGCCATACAGCAGAAGCATGATCTGAAATTCAGCCGCCGCGAGATATGTCCTGCGGTCTCTAGGGACGAGAAAACATCGGACTCAAGCGCGCCCTGCTAGACAGGACGAAATGACCTCTGACTGCTACGAAGCATCAATAGGCACGAAATTCCGGCAGGCTGCAGGCTGAGTACACAACTTCGCAAGCTTCATTGCGATCCCCGCGACATTCACACAGCGCATTGCGTTTGGCCAAATCCACTGTTTCTGCACGAAACAGTGATCGCTCCAAGATTCAGCGCCCCGACCGGATCCGCGCATTGGTTGTAGTACGAGATAGTAATTCGACAACTGCCACCTCCAGCTTTCCTGCATGCGTCCAATGCGACAGACTGAGCCAGACTTTCGGTTCTCTGGGAAACCGCTGTGCCCGTTGGCTTGCTCCCTCCCTGTGAGGAAACCGCGCCCTCGGCTATAGCTCCCCATCGCTTCTCCCACTCACCTTCAGGCGCCTGCCTTGGGGCTTGTGAGGGAGGGATTGACGCCGCAGCCCCAGGAATCGGTGCACAACCTTGAACACCCTGTCCTCCAATCGGGTAGAAGCCAGGCGGGCAGCTCCCCTCAGCGAATGCTACTGCGGGGAAGACAATTAGCCCCAAAAAGGAGTGTCCAATTACGCATGCAGAGCCTCAAAATAAACAAGTGTGCCTAGCCTCATCGGAATCATTTCGGCGGCGCGTTCCCGTATTTTCCTGAGGTCATTCCATCACCACCGGGGCCGCACTCCCTCCTTCCAAGATAGTGCGACCAGCTGATGTTGAACAGTTTGGCTGCTGCCTGTCATTTTTGAGGTTCTGGATTCCGAAACGCCAATCGCGGCCGGAGCGCCAAGCCTAGCCGCACCTCCCTGAGCAATCGCTCGCAACGAGTTTCCCATACCCAGCCCGGCACTGGAGCACTCGACTGAGCATTGCCTGCCTCTGCCCACCAGAAATCGGCGCATAGCCATGACGATGGTCGCCAATTGGCTACTGTGCAGGTGGGCGTCGCCTCTCCGCCCATGCAATTGACGGAGCAATAAGCAGGGCAAACAGTAGATACTCTCTTCTCATAGCAGCCGGCCTCTAGCAATCACCCTAGTCCTAACCCCTCATTCCGGAATTCCCGAACTTGACAGACTGCTGGGGTGCCAACGCAGAGTTCTGCCCCCAATAGCAGTACATCCGGCATCAAGTTTCTGATCGCCGGCTTGCGTAGTGCTGCTGACATCCTCACTCCACACCGGCATCGGCGCCAAGTTTGCGCACGAAGGCCCTGTCAAGATAAAGACGAAGCGCTGACTCTAGTCGTCCGTCATAGAGTCAATAGCGACAACTGGTTGACAACGAGAACGTTCCCGAACGCAGCGTCAGTGCGGAAGCGTCGCGGGTCACCAGCCTGTTCTGGATCAGCACCAGAAGCCGAAAAGGGCCGCTCCTAGGGAACCCTTCAAACCCGCTGCGGGAACTACACTGTTAGACACCGAAACCCGGCAGGAACATGGTGACTTCGCCACACCCGTATCGCAAAGCACGCGCCACCAAACTCAGAAATTCTGGAACTCAGGCAGTGAGCACTCCGAGTAGGCCACGGCACAAGCGCCCCCCTGTGCATCCGTACACTTCTCTTTTGCCAGCGCTATGGCAGTTGATTTATCCACCGCAGAAGTGATTGATCCTTTGCCCCGGCCAGAGGCCGGGACGACATACGCCACGCACTGATTGTAGTAACTAATGGACACACGGCAATCCTTTGCCCCTTCCGCTTGGCACCTCGTAATCGCTTGCCGCTCCGCGTCTAGCTTTGAGGACTGTCCCATGCTTGTACCAACGAGCGTAGAACTATGGGATTCAGCAATCGCTCCCCATCGCGTCATCCAGTCGCCTGCGGGCGCTGCAGGCGCATCGACGGACGCACCCGCAGACGCGCCGGGAATTGGGGCACAGCCCTGAACCCCCTGTCCGCCAATGGGGTAGAAGCCCGCAGGACAGTTTCCTTCAGCCCGAGCACTATTTGACCAAAGACCTGCTATAGCCAAAAGGATCACAGCATTTAATGCGCGCATCTACATACTCCAGATTCTTTTAACTAGGCTGTCGCTCCAGCATTTCCGCGCTGACCCGGCTGGGTAGGTGCGTCAACGCCGCTGTTGAACCTTGGCATAGCCTGGTGAACAGGAACTTCAGAGTTCACCTGTCTGTTCTCAGGCCGCGGAGCCCCTCCACCGGCCGCACCAGGCGGCTGCCCGCTCGGACCTGGCGAAGTCGGCACAGCGCTACCACCAATCTGCGAATAGGCCATGAAGCTACCCAAGGTACCCTGGAAGAACATGGCGGCCATAGGCGGCGACGTAAGAATCAACGTCGTCAGAATCAGACCCATGCCGCCCTGCTGCAAGGCCATGCTGGACATGCCTTCGGTGAAGTTCTCACCCATCAGGCTGCCGAGCAGGGTCGAACCCCAGAAGGCCAGCGCAACCTTTGCAACCATCTTCATCGCGATCGCAGTCATTGCAGCCAACACCGCCATCGAAAACATCGTGCCTATGCCATACATCAGCCACTTCTGGAAAAGTTGCTTGGTCTGATCAAATAGCAGACAAAGAATGAACAATGGCCCAAGGCCAATGAACAGGGCTAATGCAACCTCATAGAGAAGCAACATGGAGCCAGCTGTCACTGCAGGTCCGCCGGTTCCCATGCCGATGAACCACATGGCCCGCGTCTTGGCGTTGTCCAAGGTCACATCACCCACCACGTCCAACGTGTCCACTGAAGCCAAGGCAAGCTGCATATAGCCAAGATTCTCATCGATGAGATCCTCCGGAGAGTCCTTCTTGCCTGTGATGACCTGAGTAATCTCGTTCTTCACATCCTTATTCAGGAACGTATGAAGGTCGCGACCGAACATGGCCATGGTAGTAGCTACCGACACGATCAACGCTGCCCTCGCCATGTTGGTGACAAGGATCATCATCGAGTCCCGGCTGCGACCCGTCGCTATCCGGAAGCCCTGGATAAGAACCCAAAGCGTCATGAGCGTCAGCGCGATGGCCCCAACCCACTTCATCATTCTCCCGAGCAATGCGATACCGAAATCCGCAATCTCCTTGTGGAGATAATCGAGGATCAGACGAAAGAACATGAAGTCGCCAACCGACGACGTCACGTGCAGGTTTTGCAGCATATCCAGCGCACTTGAACCAAACATGCCGCCCACCATCCCTAGACTCATGACTTCACCCAATAATTGAATACGACCCCGGAAGGCCGATTTCGGTATTACAGCGACAGTGCACCCTTGAGGGCCGCAGCCTTTACCACAGTTCCAAGCGGAGAGCGGGTACCTTTAAGTGCTCGTTCCGTCAGGAACTGCTGCTGGCTCTGCAGCGCGGAGATCTGGCGGTCATACATCTTTATCTGGGTTTCCCAGGCCGCAAAATCCGCCTTCATATAGGCATCGGACACCTGGGTATTCGCCATTGTCTCGGTCATCCCACCTTCAGTGGATGTCAGATTCCGGATGTCCTTGATCTTGTCGAGCACGGAACGCATTTGCGGCAGCGTATCCTGAACAACAGCAATGGTTTCATTGTACTTTTTGTTTTCAATCATCTGGATCGCTGCACATATCTGCTTCTGCTGCGCAGCGATGTCCCCCTTGGGGTTGAGCTTCATCGCCGAAAGCAGATCGCCGATGCCGCCGACCACCCCGAGACCGCATCGCTCAGCCACATTCCAATCCGCCTCAACAGGCGTCAGCTTGATGCCACCGGGCATATTAGGAGACGCAATGATCTGCTGGAATTTGGCAAGCTTCTGCAGCCAGTTCTGAGTGGTCTCGTAGAAGCGTTGGTACTGGAGGCCATACTCGGCGAATGCCTCTGCCTGCGACGCAAGGGTATGAACCTCCGTCATCGTGCCGTTGAAGAGATTCATACCGATCTCGACAACAGGAAGTGTGTAGGCCTGAACAGGAACAGCCATCATCCCGGCCAGTGACAGCGCCAGCATCGTGTTCCTGACGCGATTGGTGGCACTTGATGATTTTCTGATACGAATGGCGGCCATGTTCTTCTCCATGAAATTCAAGGAATTCACGCTTTTCACACCGTCGGCAGCACTCATGCCGCGACCTCACTGTTGTTCGTTGACTTCCCCGAACCCTTCCGGTTCTTGTAGAAATCTTCCAACCACTGTTCCGGCGTGAGCTCGTCCACGGTGATCCGATTGCGGACTGCAGCGGTCTGCAACACCCGATGCATGATGTCGATGTTGTCGGTCGAGGCCGAGATCACCGACAGGATGTCGTCCATCCCACGCAGGTTGAGCTGGCAGACGCTGGACGCATGGCCCTGCTTGACCAGGAAGCAGCGCGAGCGCTCGTCCAGGGCGGTAACCACCCTGAACTCGGCCTCGGTCAGCTTCAGGCCATCCATGTAGTCGCTCTTGCTGGCATTCGGGTTCGGCAGCAGGATCAGCGTGGCGGTCTGTTCGATCAGCGCGGCGGAGATATCACTCTTCAGCGCGTCCTCCGGGCTCTGCGTTGCGAAGATGCCGAGACCATTCTGCTTACGGATGGTCTTCTGCTTGTTCTTCGCGAATTCCTTCAGGCCACCCTCGCCGTCCAGGATCTTCCAGAATTCGTCCATCACGTAGATCAGCGGACGACCATCGATCAACGACTCCAGGCGGTGCAGCAGGTAATTGATGACCGGCACGCGCACTTCGGGATTGTCGATGATGTCGGTGTAGTCGAATCCGATGATGTTGGCCTTGCTCAGATCAACGGTGTCGACCGGATTGTCGAAGACCCAGCCCAGCGAGTTGCCCGAGGTCCAGCGGCGCATGCGCGCGTAGAGCCCATCGTCGCCCATGTTGGGCAGGCTCTTCTGGAAGTTGGTCATGCTGCGCAGGTGCATCGGCGTATCAAGCATGCTTTCCACTGCGCGGTAGATGTCCTCCTCCTCGCGCGCACTGTATTCACGCTTGCCGGCCAGCACCTTGATCAGGTCGGCCAGAAACTGCACGTTGGCTTCATTGTTCTCGCATTGGAACGGGTTGAACCCGGTCGGCGCGCCGTTCTCCAGGGCCAGATAGTTACCACCGCAGGCGCGGACGAAAATCTCAGCGCCACGGTCCTTGTCGAAGAAGAAGATGGTCGGTGACGGCTCGTACTTCTGAACCTGGCTGAGCAGGAAGTTGATCAGCGCAGTCTTACCGGTACCAGACTTGCCGATCACCATGGTATTGGCGATCGCCTTCTCGCCCAGCGAATTCTCCGACGGATGGGTCGCGTGGAAATTGAAGTAGTACGGCTGGCCGTTGGTGGTCTGCAGCGTGGTGACGCAGTCGCCCCACGGGTTGTTGTGCTGCTTGCCGGTCGCGAAGTTGTGCAGCGGCGACAGGCCCAGGAAGTTCAGCGAGCTGACATTGGCCAGGCGGGTGCGGTAGCGCCAGTTGGCCGGCAGCTGCGAGTAGAAAGACGAGGTAACCGCCAGATCTTCCTTGGTCGACACAAAACCGGCATTGGACAGCTCGGCGCGCGTCGTGGCCACGTTCTGCGACAGCTTGGCCTGGCTGTCGCCGTAGACCGTCATGATGAAGTGG
This sequence comes from Stenotrophomonas sp. PI_27, assembly GCF_027854495.1. Lineage (NCBI taxonomy): Bacteria > Pseudomonadati > Pseudomonadota > Gammaproteobacteria > Lysobacterales > Lysobacteraceae > Stenotrophomonas > Stenotrophomonas sp. PI_27. The sequence goes on along the minus strand of NZ_JAJNOF010000017.1, from coordinate 34,382 downwards.
TACTCGCCCAGCACAAAATTGCCCGACGACAGCTGGTCCATCGCCTGGTCCAGCTCGACGATCTGGCTGACTGCCTTGTCACCGGAGGAGATCATCATGCCCTTGGTGCGGTCGAGCACCTTGAGCGCGTCCTGACGCCCCATCGGGCTGAACGAATGGGTGATGACGTACTCGTAGTCCAGGTACTTCAGGCCATTGAGGATGCCCGGGTAAGTCCCCTCGGCATACTCCTTGATGTTCAGGATGGCGCCGAAGTGGTTGGCACCATTAGGGGTATTGATGACGAAGTCACCGGTCTTGGACGAGAACATGTGCCGGCTGACCGGCAGGTAGTCCTTGATGGGTGCCGACAGCACCGGGACCGGCTCGTCAATGCGATTGATCAGGTAGCCGAACAGCTCCAGCGTTTCAGAGAACACCACACCGTTCTTTGCCTCGTACATTCCGAGGCGGTACGGCGCATAGTCGCGGATGACGGCCTCGACGTTGCCGGCCAGCTCCATCAACTTTTCTACTGCCTGCTCCTCCTCGGCGCGCAGCTTGTCCACGTTCGCCGACTTCTCGACGAAGCGCTTACCCGCCACCACGGGGCGGTAGATCATGGTCAGGTACAGCTCGTTCTGCATGATGCGCTGTGAGGACAACATGCCCATGTACTGATCGGACACATCCTGGTTGAAGCGCTGCTTGTAGTTGCTCTTGCCCTTCAGGGTGCGGCGACGACGGATGTCATGCACCCAGAACGCCACGTTCACGAAATCGGGTGCGCGCAGCGTCTGCAGCAGGCGGTTGAACGTGTTGTGGCGATGCTCCAGCTCCCACTCCTCGCGGCCGACGAACGGCAGCCCTTCCAGATGCCAGGTCAGCAGGTAGTCGCCGCCCGTGGTCTTGACCACGTTCGGGGAGACATGCGACGACAACGGGATGAACTCACTGATGGAGGTGTCAGGGCTGAACATACGACTGCTTCCAAAGAGGTAGTGCCAAGGAGTTACAAAAGACCCGGCGGGCGCGGACGCCCGCCAGACCGGATCCGGACCTCAATCCATTCGGGCCGGCTTGTCGCGGTAATGGTTGGGGTTGAATACCCACATGCCATCGTGTTCCTGCACGTTGCGGACTTTCAGCTTGAACATCAGGCGCAGGCCCAACAGGCGGAAGATCATTTCGTCACGCTTGGCCATCTGCCGCATGATGAAGACCGCCACCGGAATGGTGAGCAGGAACCAGAAGTTCGTGTACATGCTGAGCAGCAGCAACCCGCCTGCCACCATGAAAAATGGCAGATAGGGCACGCCCAGGAACATTGCTGGGCGCGTGCAGCCGCGGAACACGACGTTCTTATGCACTGTAGTACTGGATCGCGTTGTTGATCAGGTAGTAGGTGCTGCTGCCGCCACCGCACTTGCCGTCGCTGCCGTCACCCAGCAGCATGCGCGCGATCTGGCCCGCAGCGCCGATCAGCACGCCGCCGATCAGGATCGGTGCAACGTCGGCGATGCGCTTGTGCGCGAAGGCGATCTGATAACCGGCGAAGATCACCGCGATGGTGACCACGGCGATCGAGGCGATGTTCAGCAGGCCGTTGATGTTGTTGAAGAAGCCGCACACCTTCTTGTCGGTGCCGCCGAAGTCGACGGCACCGTTGGCGAAGACCTGCGGGGCGAACATGGCGCCGACGAAGATCGTGGCCATCAGCAGGGTCTTCAGCGTGCGCTGGGCCTGGACGAGGTCGAGATTGGATCGCTTCATGGATTGATTTCCTTGTTGATGGACTAACACAACTGAATCGGCCAGCCGGGGGACTGGCCGCACCACGACTTCGTCAGAACACGAAGGCCGCATCCCCTGCGGGAATCTGCTGCACCGGTGCGGCCTGCACCGGCGCGTTGTACGAATTGTCGGCACCCGCCACAGGCTGGTTGCGCTCGCTCCAGGGCCGCAGCATCACGGGCCCGTCATTGCTGGCACCGGCAGCGCCCGGCAACTGCTGCGGCATGGCCATCGCCTGCGCAGCACCCTGCTGAGGCGGCTGCTGCGGCATGCCACCGGCCTGTTGCTGGGGATAGGCGGGCCCTTGGCTGGGCTGCGCCTGGGGCTGCATCATCCTGTCCACTGAACCCAGCACCACCTTGGACAGCGCCTGGTCGGCGAGATTCAGCAGACTGCCCCGCGCCATCGCACCGGTGGACGGGTACACGACATAGGCCCGTGCGGGATCTTCCGACGGCACGTAGACCGGGCCATTGGACTGCGCAACGATGCGCGCCTGCGCCGGCGAAGCGAGCTGCGGATGGTGCTCGACCTTCACTGTACGGCGCTCGCCGCGACTGACCACGTCGATCGGTGCGACACCATTGCTGGCGACCTGCTGGCCGCGGCGGATCGAGTCGTAGATCTTCTGCACGTAGCCATGACGGAAGCCGGTCTCGAAGTTGCCCGAGTAGTAGCAACTGAAAGACTTGCCCCAGTCACCGCCAGAGCGCTTGTAGCACTCGGCGAGGATGCGCGAACCGGCCTGCAGGTTCGGGCACTGCTGGAAGGCCTTCTCGTAGGAATCCAGCCCGTATTTGCCCAGGTTGTAGCGATTGACCTGGGCCAGCCCGATCGAGAAGTTGTAGCCCTTCTCTTCCAGCATCCGTACCGTCGCCAGCGCTTCGTCCAGCGCCTTGGGCTGGCGCACCAGTGCACCGCCGACCACACCGATGGCGTAGGGATTGCGCGATGACTCGACGTTGATGACGTGCTGCATCACCTCCATCGATACGGCCATCTCCGGGCACGCCATCATTTCCAGTCCTGGCAGCATCCTTCAGCCCTCCTGCCCCTGGGCACGCCCAGGATTGAAGTCGATGCCGGTGATGTAGCGCGAACCGGCATGCGCCTTGATATGCACGACGATGTCGATGGTCATCATCAACAGCCGCTTGATCACGTTGAACTCCAGGCCCGAACCCTCGGCCGAAGCCTTCACCATCAGTGCCAGCTGGTCCCAGGTCTGTTCCGGACTACCGGCGTGGCAGCTGGTGATCGACCCTGGGTGGCCGGACGCGCAGTTGCGGATGAAGTAGAACGCCTCGTCACCGCGCAGCTCGGCGAGGATGATGCGTTCGGGCTTCATGCGCAGGCAGGCTTCCATACAGCTCTTGGCGCTGACATTGCTGGTGCTTTGTCCACCCTTGGAATACAGCAGGTGCACGACATTGGGTTGGGTCAGAAACAGTTCGCGCGCGTCCTCGATCGTGACCAGGCGCTCGTTGTCCGGGATATGATTGACCAACGCTTTCATGAAGGTGGTCTTGCCGCTACCGGTCGCACCGGATACCACGATGTTCTTGCGGTACATCACCGCACGCCGGAAGAACTCGGCGTATTCGCGCGAATGGCGCAGCTCCAGCAGCTCACGATCCTGCTCGCTGATGCTGCCATCGCTTTCCAGGATCTGGTTGAAGAAACCATCTTCGTGATACTGGCTGAGCGACTTGGTGTGCTTGGACGGCAAACGGATGGTGATCGACACCTTCCCCGCGTCACAGGCCGGCGGAATCACGAACTGCGCACGCTGGCCGGTGGGGAACGTGAGCGACACCACCGGATCGGCATCGGTGATGCGCTGGCCGGTGTTGCTCTCGTTCACCACTGCCGTGCAGAACTGCCGGGCCCGCTCGAACGTCAGGCTCGGCACGTCCACCCGCTGCCACCCCGCCCGGGTTTCCAGGTACAGCTCGCCGGGACGGTTGATGCAGATTTCCGTCACTTCCGGAGACGTCATGTACTCGGCGATGCCCAGCACTTCGTACTGATAGCGCAGGAAATCGCTGGAGACGAGGGCGAGGGGTGACACTTCGGCGTCCATGATCGTTCGTTGGGTTACCGGCGGGGATTCAGCACATTGGTGAAGTCAACGTCCTTTGCAACGTAGACATTCACGATCGTGCCCTGGTTGATGGTGACGGTCGGCGGACGACGGGTGCTGCTGAGCGCCTCGTTGGCCAAGCGCTCCATCGTGCGGGCGGTGGCGCTTTCATAGGGCGACTGCACCGTCATGCCATTGTTGGCGATGGTGGTGGTCTCCGGGCCGTGCTCTGCGGCAGCGTACTTGAATGCATCGGAAATCAGGCTGATCATCAGCGCCGAGGCGATACGGCTGCCCCAGTGTGCGCTGTATTGGCCCGGATGACCGGCGCCACCCAGCTGATCCACGCCTGGGCTGGACATCGCAACGTCGATGCCATTCGGAGTGGTGATGCGATCCCAGATCACTTCCACACGCTTGCCAGTAGGTCCACCGCCATAGGCACCGTAGATCTTGGAGCCCTTCGGAAGCAGCAGGCTGCGGCCATTGATCGAGTACACCGGCTCGGTCAGCAGGCACGAGGTGTAGCCGGCGAGGTCGGTGATGATGCGGGTTTCCAGCACGCAGCGCAGGTAGGTGCCGCGCACCAGCAGCGCATCGGGGCTTTGGATGTAGGTAGCACTCGACACATCTTCAACGTCCGGGCCCCGGCGAATCTTCTGCTGACCCTGCTGGTTCGGCATCATGTTCGCAAGCAGGGCTTGACGGGTCTGCTCGTCAATTGCACTGCGCTGAGGCTGTGCGCGGTTCCCTGCCGCAAGCGCAGCGTCATCCACACCTGCCATGCGGCGTTCAAGCAGCGTCGGCCCACGAGGCTCCGCTACTTCCGGACGGGAAGCGACAGGCACCAGTTTCGGGCCATCATCCTGCGGCATCGGCGGGAGCATGGGAATCGGTTCGGCGGCAGCCGGCGGCGCTTGGGGCGGAGGAGCAACGTCCGGCAACGCCGGCGTGCTGGTACGTGCGACATCCGGCACCTTCTGTGCAGCATCCTTGTCATCCTGGCCCTTGCGGAACAGCAGGAAGCCCATGACCACCAACAGCAGCACGATGCCACCGAGGAACAGCAGCGCCTTTCGGTTCAGCCGCTGCTCTTCGGCCGAGCGCAGCTGCGGCGCGGCCGCGTCCAGATCCGGCGCCGGCTCGGCCTGGGCCGTGCCGAAGTAGGGATTCGACGGCGCGTCCGCGGCACCCTGTGCGCCATACGGGCTCTGGCTCTCGTCGCGTCCGTTGTTCGGGTCGTTTCCGGGAGTGTTCTGCTGGCTCATTTCTTCACGTTCCTTCGCAGGCCGACGACGAAGTCGCCGTGGCGGATGACCAGGTACGGGTGCGTCCCGTGCACGATCAGCGTATTGCCTTCAACCGTGGTGTTGACCACAAAGTCTTCACCGTATTCCGTTTCGCGACCAAACACGGCCGGGAAGATGCCGGTCTTGTACTCCGGCGAGTTCGGCAGTTTCAGGTAGGTGAAACGGCCATCGTCATAGGCGTTGACCGGGATCAGCCACCCCATCTTCTTCGCCTTGCTGGTCGAATAGGAGTAGTTGAAGTTGTACTGGCGGTCCTTGGCCAGTTCCGAGCTCAACAGCGGTTTGGCCTCTTCCTCCACCGCTTCCTGGGCGACACCGAACACGGTGTCGTTGGGATAGACGAAGGCGATCTTGTACTGCACGCCTGCACGACGGGCCTGCTCCAGCTGGCGCCAATCGGTGGCCACCACCTTCAGTTCGAAGATGTAGGAATGGGTCTCGGTGCGCACCATCATGTTGGTGTCGACGTCGACGTTCTTCGGCTTGAGGTAGAACACGTTCTCGCGACGGGTCAGTTCCCAGCCGCTGCTGAAGCCGGTGCTGTAGTCGAGGATCTTCTCGTTCGGGCTCAACTCGATCTGGGTGGTGAGGCCCAGGCCGGTGCGAACCGGATAGATACGGTCCTTCTCGTACTCGTAGTGGTCAACCGCCTGCGCCATCGCCGCTGCTGAGAACAGCAACGACAACATCGACAGCAGCGCCAGCGCGCTTCCCCTGATATTTCGACTACTCATCGGTTGCTTGCTCCATCAGCAGTTCCGGTGGAATTGTTCTGCGCCGGCCTCATGGCCGGCTGTCCGGGCATGGCCTGCCCCGGCATTGCTTGCCCCTGCACCGGCTGACCCGGCATCGGTTGGCCCTGTACAGGCTGTCCCGGCACTGCCTGGCCCGGTACCTGGCCGTTGGCTGGCACCGCGACCGGCTGGCCGGTGGCCGGGTCGATCATGGTGGCTGCGGCCGGATTGTTGGGATCGTAGACACCCTGTGCCTGCTGCGCCGCCTGTGCGGCCTGTTGCGCCTGCGCCTGCATGGCGCCGTCATCCGGCACCGGCACGCCACGCGAATAGTCGTTGTCGACGCGGTACTCGGTGACCTGGAAGGCCAGCGGATTGAGGATGCGATCCTGTTCGGACAACGCCAGGTTCTGGTTGTACTCGAAGCGCATCGTCACCAGCTGGTTGTCCAGGTAGGTAGAGACGCCGGTGCGCTTGTCCAGCAGGCTGCGCTGGATGCGCACCGAAGCGCCGCGGAAGCTGCCGTTCGGCTCGGCACCCAGTGGCGTGATGCTGAGGATCTTGACCCGGATGGCGCGCTCGCGACCGTACATCACGAACGGGTTCTGCGGATTGTTGCCGGCATAGCGGACACGCATGGACTGCGCCACCGGATCGGTGGACATCACGAACACCAGCTCCCAGTCACGCAGGCCCATCACCGCCGAGTCATACGATTCGCGGGCGAGCACGTACTGGGCGACGTTGCTGCGATTGATCGCTTCGTTGGTGGTGATCGTCTCGCCCTGGAAGGTGCCACTCAACCGCGCGACGGTCGCCGTACCCGTGTAGGCATCGGCCATCACCAGGAACGGCACCTTCTCCTTCAGCGGCAGCATGTAGTAGTAGCCGCCCGCCAGTGCGAGCGACATCAGCAACGAGCCTGTGGCGACCCACCATGCGCGCCGCTCGCTGCGGCGTGCCATGTCGGCCACGGTGATCTCGTAGCTGACCGCCTTGGCGACCGACTGCTCGACCTTGGGACTATTGCCGGGATCCTTCTTGCGGAACATGGATTCTTCCGTACTGCTGAAACATCAATGGGCGTGGCACCCCTGCGACAGGCGCGGGGAGCGGCACGTTCGATGATTTCGAGGTGGACTCAGGTGCCGCTGTTGGAATCAGCGCCCTGTGCCGACGCGGTCGGCGTCGAGCCAGCGCTCTGCACAACGATCTGGTTGCCAACGATGGAGACGGAGATGCCCTGCGCTGCGTAGGCCGCCGTCAGATCGATCACGGCCTGCTGAGCGTTGGTGGTGTCGATGTTGGAGACCGCGCCGTACAGGGTGAAGTCCGAGCTCAGGCGGTAATCCAGCGTGCGTCCGGAATCCTTGGCCCAGCGCTCGAGCATGGCTTTGAGCGTGCCATCCATCGGCGAGGCCTGGTAGACGTAACTGGAGTACAGCGGGATCTCGGTGGTTGCCGCAGCAAAGCGGTTCACCGGCTTCCAGCGGCCTCCGAAATCGGGAGCGGACTTGGTGGCGCAACCGGCCACCATCAACGCCGCCACTGCGGCGATGGACATTTTCGCGATAAACGCCTGATTCATACGGGCTTCACTTTGACGTACGAAAAAGCAGTCCCGAGCATTGGTCCCCTGGTCGTCCGGCGCTGCGTCGCGCACGCCGGAATCGGAGCGACGCACTGACTGGCAGCACACCTGCTCCGGCTCCCCTGCAGCCAACGGCTGCCAACCAAGTCGCGGGGCCGCCAGACACTGCCGACGACACACCCGCATACCTCACCAACGTCGAAACCATCCTTGTTTCATGGCACAAACTCCTGGCCACCCTGCTCTACAACATCTGCCATCCATCACACATTTCTGAACGACATGCACAGGGTCGCACAACCACGCGTCAATTCCATGTCAGACAAGTCTGAAAATCCATGAACAAATGCCAAATTCTTGACCGAAATCACGAATTCACCTTCCTAACTGCGAATCAAGTTCACAAATTAAGCGTCGTGAATTAGACGTTCAGCATCGGAACATCCACCTTTGGTAGCAACCGGGCGGTGAAGTAGCGATCCTTGTAGTAGCGAATCTTGTCGCATTTCACCGGATGTGGAATGCCTTCGTACAGGAACACTTCCATGTCCGGCCCCATCGCCTTCAGCTCCTGCGGCAGCATCAGCGCGCGCCGCTCCTCGGTGAAGTTGTGGGTCTTCTCGCGGGCATGGGTAACGTTCTTCTTGCGCACCGTGGTGTAGCCCAGCATGTCCGAGTAGTCGTTGGCATCCTGCTGTTCACGCGGCGCGTACAGGATCTGCAGGGCGTGGTTGGTGATGATCGTGCGCGAGACCTCCCGCCCATAGGTGGCATCGAGCTGGGACATGCTCTGGATGATCGGCAACAGGCGGATGTTGTAGCCGGCCATGTAGGACACCGCCGAGGCGATGATCTCGACCTTGCCGATCGAGGTGAACTCGTCCATCAACAGCAGGCACTGGTACTTCAGGTCCGGGTTGGACTTGGGCAGCTCCTTGGTGTTGAGGTTGATCAGCTGGCTGAAGAACAGGTTGATGATCAGCCGGCTCTCGGCCAGCTTGTTCGGCTGGATGCCGATGTAGATGGTCATCTTCTTCTTGCGGACGTCGGTCAGCAGGAAGTCATTGCTGCTGGTGGCCTTGTCCAGCACCGGGTTGATCCAGGGATTGAGCGGCTCCTTGAAGGTGCCCAGGATCGAGGCGAAGGTCTCATCGGCCTGCGACAGCATGTTGGCGAACGCCGACCGTGCGTTGGCACTGAGGAACGGCCGCTCCGACAGGGTCTTGAGGTACTTCTTCAGGTCGGTGCCATCACCCGAGGACAACCGGTACACCGCGCCGAGCGTGGGCGTGCCGGCGCCGCCCGGGAAACCGCTGCTGCGTTCGTCGTCCCAGTTCTCGAACAGGTACAGGGTAAAGGCCATGAAGGCGTTGCGTGCCTGGCTGACCCAGAACTTCTGGTCCTCGGCCCCGTCCGGATACAGCATCGCGGCGATGCTCATCAGGTCCGACACCCGGAAGGCCGGATCGTCGGAGACGTAGCTGAGCGGGTTCCAGCGGTGCGTGCGCCGGTCCTCGGCAAAGGGATTGAACAGGTAGATCTCCTGGCCCTGGCTGGCGCGCCAGCCGCTGGTCAGGTCGAAGTTCTCCTGCTTGATGTCCAGCACCACCAGCGATTCGCCGTACTCCAGCAGGTTCGGGATGACCACGCCTACGCCCTTGCCCGAGCGGGTCGGCGCGGCCAGGATCACGAACTGCTGGCCGTCCAGGCGCACCAGCTTGCCGCCATGGCTGCCGACCACGATGCTCTGGCCGGTCTTCTTGAACATGCCGTGCTTGGCCAGGTCGGCGCCGGTGGCGAAGCGCGCGTCGCCGTGCAGCGAGCGCTTGTCCTTCTTCAGCAGCAGCACCAGGCCGGCCACCAGCAGCACCAGCAGCGGCAGGCCGAAGCCCACGTAGCCGGCCCATTTGATCTTGCCCACGAAAGGCGCGACCTGCGGTTGGCCGATGGCGTGGACGTACTGGTAGTAGGTGTTCCAGGTGAACAGCTGGGTGTCCAGCCCGAGGAACAGCAAGGTCAAGTAGCCGGAAAACACGAAACCAAGCAGCAGGGTCGCCAGCGTGATGATGGCGATGAGCAGATACTTCTTACTGGGCAACACCCGAATCCTCCATGATGCGCACGCGGCGCGACGGCTAGCGGTGGCGCCAGCGCGACGCCTTCTTCCGCAGGTGGTTCTCGTTTTCCAGCCCGGGCTCCTCGCCCTCTTCACGCACCAGTTGCAGCAAGCGTTGGCGCGCTTCGGCCAGTGATATCAGGTCGGTCAGACGATCCCCATCGTCGGCGACGACCGCATGGCCGACCACATCGCCCGGAGCGTACACCGGCTCGTAGGACACCGCCACCAGCTGATAGCGGCCACGGGTTTCCAGCACATGCCTGAATTCCTGCATCGCATTCCTCCTTGTCGGGGCAGCACTGTCCCCCCTGCCCCACCATCATGCCCGTCGCAGTGTCATCGGCGTATGCACAAGCGCTACGGTTTTGCGCGAAACTGTCCGCGGATATCCAAGGAGACCGCAATGGACTGGGTAGCACTTGCACGCACGCTGGCCACCGAGGCCCACGCGGACCAGGTGGACAAAGCCGGCCAGCCTTACATCGGCCACGTGGCGCGGGTGGCAGCTGCGGTGCGCGGCGACGATGACGCCGAAGTGGTGGCCTGGCTGCATGACGTGGCCGAAGACTGCCCGGCGTTTGCCGCGCGGATCGAGGTCTTTCCCGCCCCGCTGCGGGAGGCGGTGCACCTGCTCAACCGTGACGCGGCCCCCGACGCGGACAGCTACTACGCGCGCATTGCCGCCCACCCGCTGGCACTGAAGGTGAAGCAGGCCGATCTGGAGGACAACGCCGATCCGCAGCGGCTGGCCATGCTCGACGCGGCGACGGCCGCGCGCCTGCACGGCAAGTACGCGCACGCCCGGGCAGCGCTGGGCATCTGAGCGGGCCGGGCGGTGCTGCGGAGGGCCGGCGTGTCACCGATCAAACGCTGATTTACCCTGAGTGTGGCTGCCCTTGTTGCGGTGCAGCAGTACAATGGAGGGCTCCCCGCCCCATCGCGCCCCCGCATGAGCCCCACCTCTTCCCTGGCTGCGCGGCTGACGCCCCGTCAGCGCACTCTGATCATCCTCGCCCTTTCACTGGGCGGCTTCGCCATCGGCACCAGCGAGTTCGCCAGCATGGGCCTGATGCTGGAGATCAGCCGTGGCCTGTCGATCTCCGAGACCCAGGTCGGCCACCTGATCAGCGCCTATGCCATCGGCGTGGTGGTCGGTGCGCCGATCCTCGCCTTCGTCGGTGCCAGTTTCCCGCGCCGCAAGCTGCTGCTGGCGTTGATGGGGTTCTACGCAGTGGGCAACCTCGCCAGCGCGCTGGCACCGAACTACGGCACCATGCTGGCGGCACGCTTCGTTGCCGGGCTGCCGCACGGTGCGTATTTCGGCGTGGCGATGCTGGTGGCCGCCGCGATCAGCCCCGCTGGCCAGCGTGGCCAAGCCATGTCCCGGGTTCTGCTGGGCCTGTCGATCGCGATCCTGGTCGGCAACCCGCTGACCACCTGGCTGGGCCAGCAGCTGAGCTGGCGCACCGCCTTTGCCCTGGTCAGCGTGCTGGCCATCGCCACAGTGGCGATGATCGCCCGCTTCCTGCTGCCGGATCCGGACGAAGTGCGCACCTCGCCGATGCGCGAGCTGCGCGCTTTCAACACGTCCCAGGTGTGGCTGGCGCTGGCGATCGGCGCGGTCGGCTTTGCCGGCATGTTCTGCGTGTTCACCTACCTGGCCCCCACCCTGGTACAGGTCACCGGTGTGGCCGAATCGTGGATGCCGCTGGCGGTGGGCGTGTTCGGCATCGGCGCGATCATCGGCAACATCGCCGGTGGCTGGCTGGTGGACAGGTTCCACTTCAAGGCCGCCGCCGTGGTGCTGGTATGGTCGATCGTGATGCTGCTGCTGTATCCGCTGGCCGCACAGTCGGTGTGGACCATCGGCCCGATGATCATCACCGTCGGCACCATGGGCGCGCTGGCGGCGGTACTGCAGACCCGCCTGATGGACGTGGCCGGTGAAGCGCAGACGCTGGCGGCGGCCTCCAACCATGCTGCGTTCAATACTGCCAATGCGCTTGGCCCGTGGCTGGGCGGCATGGCCATCAGCGCCGGCTTCAGCCCGGCCAGCACCGGCTATGTGGGTGCGGCCACCGCCATCGGCGGCTTGCTGCTGTGGTGCGTGGCGGTGACGCTGGACAAGAAGCGCGGGACCGCAGTCGCCGGCAGCCACTGAACATTGCGCCGGATCGTCAGTCGCTGCCTTTGCGGTGACGGCGATCCGGTCGCAGCAACGCTTTATCGCCGGCCGCCAAGGTCGGCCTTGCCAGTTCCCCACGCTTTACGCGCTCGAGCACCCGCCGCGAATTGGCCGCGCAGTCAATGCCGTCCGGCCGCGCCTGGATGTCCTGGATCAGCGCCAGCAGGTGCGCCCGGCTCTGCGCCAACCGTACCTGCAGCGCCTCGATATCGGCCACCTTCTGCTGCAGACTCGAGATCAGCGCATCGTGCTGCCACTGGCCCAGGTGCGGCGGCAGCAGGGCACGGATCTCTTCCAGGCTGAAGCCGGCGCGCTGCGCGCCGGTGATCAGCTCCAGCAGCAGCACCGCCTGCTCCGGGTAGTCGCGGTAGCCGTTGGCCTGTCGCGGCACCATCAGCAGCCCAGCTTCTTCATAGAAGCGGATGCGCGAGGCCGCCAGACCCGTGCGGCGGGCCAGCTCACCAATTTTCATCTGTATGAATCCTCGGCACCCAGGCCTGTTGACCTTCAATCAAGCTTGAAGGTTAGCGTAGCGTCATTCCCCTGTCCTGGAGCTGTCCGATGTCGCTGTACTCCCCACTGGTGTTGCCCTCCGGTGCCGTCGTCCGCAACCGCATCGCCAAGGCGGCGATGGAGGAAAACATGGCCGACGCCGATCACGCGCCCTCTGCGGCGCTGTTGCAGCTCTACCAGCGCTGGGCCGATGGCGGCGCCGGACTGATCATCACCGGCAACGTGATGGTCGACGGCCGCGCCATGACCGGCCCCGGCGGCGTGGTGCTGGAAGATGATCGCCATCTTGATCGCTTCATCGCCTGGGCGGACGCGGCGCGCTCGCGGGGCGCGCAGATGTGGATGCAGATCAATCATCCCGGGCGGCAGATGCCGGCTGCACTCGGCCAACCCGCACTCGCCCCGTCCGCCGTCCCATTGCAGATGGGTGCGCTGTCCAAGCAGTTCGCCCCGCCCAAGGCGATGACCGAGGACGACATCGCGTCGGTGATCGCACGCTTCATCCGCAGTGCCGAGCTGGCCGAGCGCGCGGGATTCACTGGCGTGCAGATCCATGCCGCGCATGGCTACCTGCTCAGCCAGTTCCTGTCGCCACTGTCCAACCGCCGCGACGACCGCTGGGGCGGCAGCCTGCACAATCGTGCGCGGCTGTTGCTGGAGATCGTGCAGGGCGTGCGCGCTGCCGTGTCACCCGCCTTCGCCGTGGCGGTGAAGCTCAACTCCGCCGATTTCCAGCGCGGCGGCTTCTCTCCCGATGATGCGCGCGCCGTGGTGGAAATGCTGGCGCCGCTCGGCGTAGACCTGGTCGAACTATCCGGCGGCAGCTACGAAGCACCCGCCATGACCGGCGCTGCGCGCGACCAGCGCAGCCTGGCCCGCGAAGCCTACTTCCTCGAATTCGCGCGCGAGATCGCCACGGTGGCGACCCTGCCGCTGATGGTCACCGGCGGCATCCGCCGATACTCCGTGGCCGAACAGGTGCTTAGCAGTGGCGTGGCCATGGTCGGCATCGCCACCGCACTGGCGATCGATCCGGATCTGCCGCAGCACTGGCAGCAGGGCCGCGATCCGGCGCCGACACTGCGCACCATCGACTGGCGCAGCAAGCCGTTGGCCGCCAGCGCACACATGGCTGCGGTGAAGTACCAGCTGGGGCGGCTGAGCAAGCGTCGGCCCACCGCACCCGGCGTCTCGCCCGTCTGGGCGCTGCTGCTGGCACAAGCGGCCGCCAAATGCCGGACCCGCCGCTACCGTCGCTGGGTCGCTGACCGGGCCGGCGCCTGTTGAGTCGTGCAGGCTTCTCATCGCTGCAGTGATGCGCCACCATCCATGGATGGGCTGCGCCGCAGCCCATCGACGGACGCACAAGGACTGGATGTGGCTGGCCCGACCAGGAGCCGTGAAAAACTGCTTGACGACCTGCTCTCGCTGGGCCGCAACTGGGCGCTGGCGATCGCCATCGCCGGTGCGGGTGCCGCCGTCCACTACAGTGAATCGGTGTACGAGGCCGGCCTCTGGCGCGGCCTGCTGCCCACGCTCTGCTTCCTGGTCGCGGTCATCTGGATCGTGCTCAGCATCATCCGTTTCGACCTGACCCTCCAGCAGCACGTCGAGCGCCGGCGGTCGCGCTGGCTCAGCCGCCTGCTGTACGTGGTGCTGCTCGGTACCGGCATCACTGCCGTGTTCTTCGTGACCGAGCTGGCCGCCAGCAACCACATCGCGCGGATGTGCGACTCGGTGGCCAGCGAACCGGCCAGCCGCATCCACAGGTCCGCCGAATGCCAGCGCCTGTACCAGCACCGCGCGGCGTACCGGCAGCGCCTGGAATCAGCCGGGGCTGAGTTCGACTGAACGCGCTCCACCGCGCTGTCGGCGCGCAATGAACACATTTTGTGGATGTGCATTTGGGCACAGTGCAGCCGACGCCGCGTTCCCGGCCTGCAACGGACCCGCAATGCACCACGCCCGCGCACCTGCCCGCCATGATGCCATCGCCCTGCAGGCCGGCATGCTGGGCAGCGTACTGGGCGTGGCGCTGTTCAAGGCCATCGCGCTGTCTGCATTGGCGACCGGCTCGATGATGGGCATCGGACTCTGGGTGGTGGCCTGCGCGCTGCTGGCAGCGTGGGCGCTGGCGGCTTATCTGGCCTGCCTGGCGCTGAGCCGGCGGGTGTTCGTGCTGATGCTGGTGCTGTGCACGGTACTGATGATCTGCATTGCCTGACCCAGCAGGGGCCGGACTATCACGCACCTGTTACAAAATAACAAGTGTGATCGGTCCGATTGTGCGTGCCGGGTGTCACGGATTTGAATCCCATGGCCAGCCCGGCATCAACCGAGACCCCCCATGAGCCCGCACCCCGTCCTTTACGCTTCCGTCATTGCCGCCGCTCTGGCAACGCTCAGCGCCTGTGCCACCTATGACGACAGCGCCATGCATCCGGCCTGCCAGGACTCGCCCCTGCTGAAGGACCTGCCCCGCGAGGTCGCCGCCCGCGAGAGCCGTTGCAACAAGGGCATGGAGGTGTGGTCGAGCGAGCGCAAGGACAGCGACAGGCCGCTGGACCTGAGCGGAAAGAAAAAGGAACCCTGAAGAAGAGGCACTGCCGGTTGCCGCGCCCGCGTTGTCGCGCCGTTCTTGATCAGGCCCATGCATCCGGCTGACTGCTCCATCACGGCAGACGCGCGAGGATCGGGTTTCCCCACCCTGTCGAGATTCAGATGCCGGACACCGCCCACCCTGTCATTCGCGCGTTCGAGGCCGTGTTCGATCTGTCAGGCAGCGTGCAGCGCATCACCGCGCTCACCGTCACCTGCCGGCACTGCTCGTCGACGAGTTCGGCCAACGAAGACAATCTGGTGCACCTGCCCGGCGGGGCACTGTTCCGTTGCGACGGGTGCGGCTGCCACCAACCGGTCAGCCACGCCCGGCTGTCGGATTGGCAACCGGCATCGTTGCTGGGCATCTGAGGGCCAGTGCATGGGCATGACGGCGCAACAGCGGGAAATCCTTGAAGCAATCGCCGCCGCGCAGCCGGTGCGCGGCGATGCGGCGACATGGGCGGTCAACGCGGGATTGGCGGTACAGGCGGAAGACGGAGATATCGATCTCACCGACGCCGGCCGCGACGCCCTGGCCGCGCGGGCCGGACGCAAGGACTAGACGCGCCGATCAGGCCGCCTTCGCGCCCTTCGTGCGGCGCAGTCCGCGGGCGTAGTGAGCAGCGCGCGGCGCCGCGATAGCAGCAACCTGCTGGACACAGGCGCAACGCTGCCCCATTGACCGCAAAGTGGCGATGCCCTTCATTCCGGTGGTGTGCAGGGCGCCATGACACGCGCTCGGCTATGCTGCGCCACCTTCCTGCGCCATCGGCGGCCATGCATCCTTTTCCCCTGCCTGTCTCTGCACCCGATCAGCTCGCCTACCGACTGCTGCAGGACAGCGACTGGGCCCGCTCGGCCAATGCTGCCAGCGCCCCCGCCGAGCTTCGCACGTTGCTGGCGATGATCCTGGATTCGCCCGAACCCCTGTGGCTCGCCTGGGGCAAGGAAGACAAGGCCTTCTTCTTCAATGATGCCTACCTGCCGATGCTGGGGGAAAAGCTGCACGGCGCGATGGGCAATCGCCTGGAGGATGTCTGGGCCGACGTATGGCCGGACGTGGTGCAGGCGGTCAACGATGCCTTTGCCGGCACCAGCCGCAGCTTCAAGAACCTGCCCCTGATGATGGATCGCGACGGCACGCTGCGCGAAACGTTCTGGACGTTCTCCTATTCGCCGCTGCGCGTCGGCTGCGGCAGTGTGGCGGGCATCCTGTGCGTAGTGAGCGAGCAGACCGAACGGGTGATCGAGCGCGACCTGCACAGCCGCCAGGTCGCGGCGATCACCGAGCAGGCGCGGGAGGCCCACCTGGAACTGGTCCGCGCCCGCGAGCAGCTGCGGCAATCGCAGAAGCTGGAAGCGATCGGCCAGCTCACCGGCGGGGTGGCCCACGACTTCAACAACCTGCTGCAGGTCATCACCGGTTCGGTGGACATGCTCCTGCATACGTGGCCGGCAGACGACTCCCGGCGCCGGTACATCCAGGCCATTGCAACAGCGTCGGACCGCGCCACCAAGCTGACCGCGCAGCTGCTGGCCTTCTCGCGTCGCCAGAGCCTGTCGCCGGAGGTCTTCGATCTCTGCGAGAGCGTGCACGCGCTCTCGGACATCATCACCACGGTTCTGGGCGCGCGCATCCAGGTGTCGTTGACGTTGCCCGGTACGCCGCTGCCGGTGCTGCTGGACCGCACCCAGCTGGACACCGCATTGATCAACATCGCGGTCAATGCCCGCGATGCGATCGAGGGACACGGCCGGGTGACCATCGAAGTGGAACAGGTCACCGCGGTGCCCTCGGTGCGCTTCGCCGCGCCGATGAAGGGTGACTTTGCTGCGATCAGCGTGACCGATACCGGAACGGGCATCGACCCTGACGTGGTCGACCGTATTTTCGAGCCCTTCTTCACCACCAAGAGCGTCGGCGCCGGGACCGGGCTCGGGCTCAGCCAGGTGTTCGGCTTCGTCAAGCAGTCAGAAGGCGAAGTGGACGTGCAGAGCCAGGCCGGCGCCGGGACCCGCTTCACGCTGTACCTGCCGTTGGCGCAGGCACGAAAAACGACGGAACGGCCGGCGGCGCAACCGGGCCTGCAGCACGGTCATGGCGTCTGCGTGCTGGTGGTGGAAGACAACGTCGACGTGGCCGAATTTGCGGTCGGCGCCCTGCGCGAGCTCGAGTACAGCGTGGTCCTTGCGCGCAATGCGGACGAGGCCCTGGCCGAGCTGGAACGGGATGCCTCGCGCTTCCATGTGGTGTTCAGCGACGTCGTGATGCCGGGCATGAACGGCCTGGATCTGGCCCGTACCATCCGCGACCGCCTGCCAGAGCTCCCAGTGATCCTCACCAGCGGCTACAGCGAGTTGCTTGCGCGGGATCCTGGCCATGGCTTCACCCTGCTACGCAAGCCTTACTCATTGAAGCAGCTGGCCTCGGTGATGACCGAGGCCGCGCGCCGCGCGCCGGCTGTGGTGGCCTCGCCCTAGCCGCTCGCTCACCGCGGCGGACCGAACCAGCGTTCCAGCGAGGACGCCAGCCCCGACGCATCGCCGCCGGCATCGCAGGCCCAGGCGACGACACCGTCGGGGCGGACCAGCACGGCGCCCAGACCCAGCGTGTTGCGCGCCGTGGACATCACGCAGGTGACCGAGCGCTGCCAGCGCTCACTGATCGGGCCGAACGAATCGCCGGCATCGAGCCCCAGCAGCACGCCCTGCCCCGCACGCAGCAGCTCTCCCATGCGGCGGCCATCGGCCAGATGGACGTCAGGCACGCTTCGGCCAACCTGCGGGTGGCCGCCGTCGAACACCGGTGGCTGCGCCACGCCCCACAACCGCTCGGCGAGATAGGTGGCACCGTCGCCGGTCGCGGCCAGGTCGGCGATGACCGCCGCCAGCGCGCGCGACCCGGGGCCCGGCCGCATCAACGCCACCTGCGCACGCGACCAGTCGAGCACCCGGGCGCCGATCGGATGGCGCTCAGCCTGATAGCTGTCCAACAGCCCCTCCGCCACGTCGCCTCGCAGCACGGCCGCCAGCTTCCACCCCAGGTTCATCGCATCGCCGATGCCGAGGTTCAGCCCCTGCCCGCCCAACGGCGAATGCATGTGCGCCGCATCACCGGCCAACAGCACGCGGCCGCTGCGATAGGCCGTGGCCTGTCGCGCGGCATCGGTCCATGTGGTGGCCAGATGCACCGCGGTGATCGTTGCCTGGCGACCGGACACCCGCCGCACCAGCGCCTGGGCGGCGTGCAGGTCCAATGGCAGGCGGTGGCCTGCGCCACCGTCGAAATCGGCCAGCGCCAGCATGCCCGGCGGGTTGAAATTGCACATGCCATGTTCGGTGAACTGACGCCCCGGGGTGAGCACCGACGGGTCCTCCAGTTCGACCTGCAGCGTGTGCCCGGTGAACTCCGGCGCCGTCCCTGCGAACACGAACCCCGATTGCTTGCGTACCGTGCTGCGCGCGCCATCGCAACCGACCAGCCATCGCCCCCGCATCAGCCCGCGACCGGTCTGTACCTCCATCTGTGATTCGCGTGCGTGCACTGCCTGCACCGTGCAGCCACGCTCGATCTGCACACCCAGTGACACTGCGCGCTCGGCCAGCACCGCCTCCAGCGACTGCAGCTCCACCGCCATCTGCGTGGGTACCGGGGTCGGCAGGCGATCACGCCAGCGCCCGCTGTCCACGTCATCCAGGGCGAAATGAATGCCGGCGAAGTGGCCTCCCAGCGGCCGCGGTTGCGCCAGCCAATGGGCGGTGCCGGGCGGCGGTGCGCCCTTGTCCGGCTTCAGCACCTGGCGGGCCGCGACCGCGTCCAGCAGGCCGCGCCGATCCAGCGCTTCCAGCGTGGGCGCGTTCAAGCCACGCAGGCCAAAGGGCAGGCGCTTCAGCGTTGCATCGGGCGACTCAGCCTGCTCCAGCAGCAGGACCGAACAGCCGGCCTGGGCCAGCTCGCAGGACAGGAACAAGCCGACCGGGCCGGCCCCGGCGATGACGACGTCGTACAACATGGGAATTCCCTGTGAGCGCCGGACCGGCACTCTGGCGTCGCCAATGTTACACTCGGTGTACGTTTACACAAGCCAACCGCCATGACCCCGCCCCAAGGCCGTCGCGAGCAACGCAAGGCACAGACCCGACAGGCAATTTCCGATGTCGCCACCGAACTGATCATCCGGCGTGGCTTCGAGGCGGTGTCGATGTCCGAGATCGCCGAGGCCGCCGGAGTCTCGCGCAAGACGGTCTTCAACTATTTCGCCAGCAAGGAGGACCTGGTATTCGACCGCGACGAGGAGGCACGCGCGTTGCTGCGCGAGGGCATGACGGCGCGCCGCGGCATGGCCCCGCTGGCCGCCTTCCAGGCGCTGGCGCGGGAGCTGCTCGACAGCGGCCATCCCCTGTTGCGGATCAATCCCGGTGCAGCGACCTTCTGGGCCACGGTGGCCGGCAGCCCGGCCTTGGTGGCACATGCACGACGGCTGCAGGCACAGCTGGCCGACGACCTCGCGCAGTTGATGGCCAGCGCCGTCGGGCGGCCGGCGGATGACGCCGAGGCACGCCTGGGCGCAGCCATGCTGCTGGCGTCGATGGTGGCCGCCTATCAGAGTGGACTGGCCAGCCAGCAGAGGGGCGAGGATCCGCGCCAAGCGATGCTGCAGCTGATCGTGCGCGGTGGCACCGGCGTGCTGGTGGCCTTGGCCGGCACCCCCTATACCGACCCGGGCCTGCGTCCATAGCGCATTCGGGGGATAGGCCCCGAAGCGTTGCAAATGCTAATCTTTCTCATTTGCAGCCCGCCCCGACCCCCTCATGCCGCTTCCAACCCCGCTCAAGCACGCCCTCTGCCTGGCGCTGCCCCTTTCCCTGGCTACACCTGCACTGGCCTCCGATGCCTCCGCTGATGCCCCGAAGGATCTGGACAAAGTGGAAGTCCGCGGCCGCGCACAGACCCTGTACCGCGCCGACGATGCCGCTGTCGGCACCCGCACCGATACTCCGCTGGAGCAGGTACCGCAGTCGATCCAGGTCGTGCCGCGTGAGCTGATCGACGACCAGGCTGCGCGCCAGGTCACCGACCTCTACCGCAGCATCAGCGGCATCAGCTTCTTCAGCTATGCCGGCGTCACCCTGCGCGGGTTCCGCCAGGAAAACGTGCTCTACGACGGCCTGCGCGGTGATCCCTATGCAGGCTTCTCGGTGCCGCAACTGTTCAACATCGAACGCGTGGAAGTGCTGAAGGGCCCGGCCGGTGCGCTGTACGGCGGTGGTGATGCGGGCGGTGTCATCAACTACGTGACGCGCAAGCCCAGGGCCACCGCCGAACGCCGCATCGAACTGCAGGCAGGCGACAAGGACTTCCGCGCCGGATCGATCGAAGGCACCGGCCCCTTGAATGCCAGCGGCAGCATCCGCTATCGCGCCGGCCTGTATGCCGACACCGAGCAGGGCGTGCGCTGGAACGCCGACAGCGAAAGCGTGATCGGCGATGCATCACTGGCCTTCGACGTTGGCCAGACCGGCGAGCTGGTGCTGCAGTTCACCGACATCACCCAGAACCTGGGCGGCAACCGGCTGCGCGGTGTGCCAGTGAACGATGCCGGCACCTTCCTGACCGACCGGCGATGGAACCACAACGAGGCCAGTGATTTCCTCGACATGCGCGCCCGGGTCGCACTGGCGCAGTATCGCTTCGCACCGCTCGATACGCTGGACGTGGACATTGCTGCGCGCTGGTTCAGCAACAACGAGCACCAGATGTACCACGAACCGATGGGCCTGATCGATCGTGACCGCGACGGCGTAGCCGAATGGATGACGCGCCAGCTGCGCAACCAGATCCGCGACAACGAGGCCTTCACCGCCAGCGGCAATGCAGTCTGGCGGATCCACACCGGCCGTATCGAACACAAGGTGCTGTTCGGCGCCGACGTCTACCAGCTTGACGCCGACTTCACCGCGCAGACCGCCAACAGTGCCGACCTGGCACGCGGCGCCGGCCCGGTGCGCGGCATCGATCTGTTCAACCCGGTCTATGGCGCGAGCACCTGGCACGACTACAACCTGGCCGCCCTGCCATGGCGCAGCACCGCCACCCGCAGCAAGCGCTACGGCGGCTACCTGCAGGATGAGCTGGGCCTGGGCACGCGCTGGCACGTGCTGGCCGGACTGCGCTGGGATGGTTTCAAGGATGAAGACCGCATGGGTGGCAGCAGCGTGGATGGCAACGCGCTCAGCTGGCGCCTGGGCAGCACCTTTACCGCCCGGGACGGCGTGAACCTGTACGCCAACGTCGCCAGTGGCTTCGTGCCGCAGAGTGCCGCCAACCAGAATCCGGCGGCCGGTGGGCCCTTCGACGCTGAGCGCAGCAGGCAATGGGAAATCGGCATGAAATCGCTGCTGGCCGAACGTGTGACCCTGAACATGGCGGCCTACCGCATCGACCGCAGCAACATCGTGCAGGCCACCGGCGAAGTGCGGGACGGCGTGAACCAGCTGGCCGCGCTGGGCCTGGTACGCAGTACGGGCATGGAACTGGACCTGCTGGCCGACGTGACCGAGCGCTGGGTGGTGAATCTGACCTACGCCTACAACGACGCACGGGTGAAGGATGCCGGACCGAACGGCATCACCAATGCCTCCGGCGACCGCTTCGCGAATGCGCCACGGAACAAGCTTGGCCTGTGGACACGCTACGACCTGCCTTCGATCAACTCGGCCATCGGCTTCGGCGCCGACCATGTCGGCGCCCGCGTCAGCCTGGACGGGCAGGCGGTCAAGGCATACACGGTATTCGACATCAGCTGGAAGACCACGTGGAAGCAGTGGCAGTTCCAGGCCAACGTCAAGAACCTGTTCGACAAGGTGTACGCAGCCAGTGGCTTCATCGAACGCAACGGGCACTTCCCGGGCGAGCCGCGGCGGGTGTATGTGCAGGCGGCCTACCGCTTCTGAGAAGGCCTTCCAGCAGAGCCGGGCGCCCGCGCGGCTCTGCTGCGTAACCTCAGCCCATCCGCATCGCAGGGTTGTCACGCGCGTGGACGTCGTTGTCCTGCTGGCGCTGCATGGCCGCCTGCTGGCGCTCCAGGCTGGCAGCCTCGATCTGCCGCAGCGAGTGTTCGACCGGCGTCTGCACTGCCGTGTCCGTAGGCATGACCGCTCGCAGATGCGCGGGATCGCTCATCTCGCCCTGCACCACGAACACGTTGCGGCCGGCCGGATGCTCGGCGGTCTGCGCGCTCAGCAGCACATGGTCGGCCCGTTCAAGCTGGTTGCGACGGGCCAATGCCATCACGCTCGCTACGAGGCGCTCGCTGTTCTCATCGTGGGTACGCCCGGCGCGGGCATCGATCGCGGCCACGCCTTCGCGCACCTGCTGCATCAGTGCGTAGTCGCGGTGGCCCGGACCAATGTCGGCCAGGCGGGTCGGTGCCTGCGAGGGATCCGGCACGTCGTCCACGGCTGCGGTCAGCGGGCTGCGGGTGATGGTCCGGTACGGGTCGTCCGGGTGGAACTGGGTGCGTTTTTCCTGGCGCTCCAGACGAACCTCGCGCGCGTCGTTGAGCTCGGCGATGCGGGCCGGATCGGTGATCTCACGCATCGACATGTGGCCACCACCCGCGCTGACACTGGCCCACTTCCTGTCCGCTTCGAAGTACATCGCGTAGTAGCTGCTGCCACCGATGACGTTTGGATCGACTGCTGAGCGCCCTTCCAGTGCCTGGGTGGCTTCCAGCACGCTCAACCGGGTCAGGTACTGCCCGCCCTTCGCCCATCCCATCTGGCTGATGACATCGACGCTGGTGTTGCCTACGCGCGGGCCTCCGGCATAGTCGTTGTTGAGCATGTTGGTCCAGATCTGTTCCAGCTTCTCGGGGCCGCTCTTCTGCTCAGCTGCCTGCAGCAACACGCGCGGCGTCCAGCAGTTGGGATCGAGTTCATGCCGTTCAAAGGCGCGGTCGTGAGCCAGCATCACGTCCTTGCCGGGGAGATTCAGTGCAAATTCGGGACGCCCCTGCTCCATCCAGAACAGGCGTCGCTCCAGGTCCTGGCGCAGAAGCGTCTGCCCAAACATCTCCCATTGGCGCTCGCTCAGCTGCGCGTCGGGAAACCCGGAGCCCTTGCCTTCCTGATTCCGGGCATATTCCTGTGCATAGCTGTTCGCAACGCGGCCTGGCAAGCTGTCGTTGCGAACGACGCCCAGCGCAAGCGTGCCATAGCCATCCGCATCTGGCAGCTGCGACAGATAGTTCCAGTACAACTCGCGGTTTCCGGCCTTGGCATAGCTGGCCAGAATCTTGAGATTTCCTTGCGTCAATCCGCCCATCGCCTGCTCCTGAATGCACTCACTCCCGGACTCGGGAGCGCGCGAGAATATCCCGCACCGCATCTTCCATCCGCTTCCAGTCCGCCAGGAAGGCCCGCTTGTAGTTCAGCGAGATGGAGAGCTTGTTCTCCACATCCGAGAAATAGTGGAAGCACCCCGCAGCGGCTTGCCCTTGCTCACTGATGACCTGATCGCCCTGCAGGCGAACGCCATCCCCCCGAAACGCCGTGCTTTCGCATTTGATGAATGTGGTCAGACTGCCGTTTGGAGCGCGCGCGATGTACCAATCATCTTCATAGGCAGGATTACGCGTGGGTGGTTTTCCATAGCGTGCCTCGTATTCCTTCGAGAAAATCCCCATCCTCGTTTCATCGATGGCGTAAGGCGTCAGTCCCATGACGGTGGGCCGCGCAATACGCAGATCGAGCCGATCCCGAGGATCCCCTCGCTCCACCGACCCTTCCTCGGTGGATGCCTGGTTGGAGGACAATCGCTCCAATGATGTTTCGATTGGCGCACGATCGATGTAGTCGATCGCCACAGCAATTTCCTTCCGGAAATCATTCGTACGCGGACTCGCCCGCGCACCCGGCGCCGTCGGCGTCATATCCGGCCACTCGATGACCAGCGTCACGCCCTCGCCCGGCCACGGTGCGATCTGGCTGTCCAGGTAGTTGGCCGGAATGCGGAAAGTGTTCGGCCCGAGCTTCACGTCCACGGGCGCATCGGTATAGGTGTGGCCGTTGATCGTGCGGCCGGTCTGTGGGGCGCCGGACATGGCGGGATTCCTTTCGTGTTCGGTGGACGGCGGCCGCGCACACGCGCCGGCACTCACCGCGACGGCAAGTGCAAGCGTCAGGCAACGGCCGGGGGACATCACGTGCATGGGCATTCCATTGCAGGGTTCCAGCGCCACTATAAGGAAGCGAGCGTCAACGGAACAGGAACCGCATCGCAGCCCTTTATGGAACCTGGCAGCGCTCCACCTGCAGTGACAGCACCTGGCAGGCGTTGAACAGGCCCTCGATCACGGCTGCGGAGGGACAGCAGGCGGGATCGTCGCTCTCCCGCGCCACATGCGCAGCGTGCAGTACCGCCGTCAACGCCGTGATGCCCGAAATGCTGCGGGTCGCCAAGGCCATGTCGAAGGCGCGGCCGGGGCTCAGGCACATTTCACTCCAGGCCTCGCCATCAGCGCGCAGGTTCCTGCCGTGGCCTGCCAGGTGTGCAAAGAATGCCGATGGCGTGACGAACTCGGCGGACTCGCGGAGCGCATCCTCCAGCGTTTCGGCCAACGCAGCGGGAAGATCGCGCACGGCGGCGCCCAGCAGCGCATGCAGGCGGGGATGGTCGGGAAGACGTTCGGGCATGACGGCAACCTCACGATGTGGCCACCTGCAGATGCAAGGTGGCGGACGGTGCGGGTTGGCGTGCCGGATACATGATGCAAGAAGCCGGCGGATCGAGAGATCCCCACGCACCGTCCACCATGAACTGGCAGGCGATGCATTGTCACGGTTGCAACTCTGGCTGCAACCGTGACGCCGCGCATCATGTACGTTCAGGACGCCAATCCCGGCCACGGCGAGTGCCTTGGCGCGGCCATGGTTACCGCCCTGAACCGACGGTGGAAAGCAGGAAAATCCTGATCGATCACGTTGCTACGTTGGTTGCGTCAGTGGATGTCGAGTTGTCCATTGACTGGCGTTCTTCGCCAACCGATGACTCCGGTCGACGCGCACTTGCCGGACGCCCTGGCCAGCCGTAAGCGACACGCGCGCTCCCGGTGCCAAAGACCCGCCGGTAGCGGTGAGCATTCGCGAAACCCACATGCGGCAAGCGCAACGCTGCGCAGCCTTCAGCTATCGCCTTGGGTGCTCTGATAGCCGCGGTAGGTCTCGCCCCACTCGCGCATGGCCAGCAGCACCGGCGCCAGCGTGCGGCCGAACTCGGACAGCTCGTATTCCACTTTCGGCGGCACTTCCGGGTACACGTGGCGGATCACCACGCCATCGGCTTCCAGTTCACGCAGCTGGCTGGTGAGCATGGACTGGGTGGCATTGGGCACCCGCCGCGTCAGTTCCATGAAACGCCGCTTGCCGGTCATCAGGTGAAAAAGAATGATCGGCTTCCACACGCCGCCGATCACCGACAGCGTGACTTCCACCGCGCAACCGCTCTTGCCGTCCCACCGTTTGCTACGCATGCATACTCCGGAAAACCATAGTACCTACGGAAAATCGTCGTTCTTGTTGCGATAGAGGCGCGAGCCTAGCATGGCCCCATCCCGTGAATGTGAGGCCGTCCATGACGTTCAAAGCACTGCTGACCCGCAAGACGAACAACCAGCTCTCGACCGAGCTGGTCGATTTCGACGAGGCCGACCTGATGGACGGCGACGTCCTGGTACAGGTCGAGTACTCCACGCTCAACTACAAGGATGCGCTTGCCCTCACCGGCAAGAGTCCGGTCATCCGGACGTTCCCGCTCATTCCCGGCATCGATCTGGCAGGCGTGGTGCTGGAATCCAGCAGGGCCGACTTCAAGCCAGGCGACCGCGTCGTGCTCAATGGCTGGGACCTGAGCATGGGCCACCACGGCGGCCTGGCCCAGCGCGCCCGGGTGCGGGGCGAATGGCTCAACCGGATTCCCGACAACCTGAGCACCCGCGACGCCATGGCCATCGGCACCGCTGGCTACACCGCGATGCTGTGCGTGCTGGCCCTGGAACATGCCGGGGTGACGCCTGCACAGGGCGATGTGCTGGTCACCGGTGCCAACGGTGGCGTCGGCTCGATCGCGGTGGCGATCCTGTCGAAGCTGGGTTACCGCGTGGTGGCCGCCACCGGGCGGCCGGAGCATGCCGAGTATCTGCACAACCTGGGTGCGGCCGAGATCATCGATCGTGCGCAGCTTTCGGAGCCGCGCGAGCGGCCGGTGAGTGCCGAGCGATGGGCCGGCGTGGTGGATGTGGCCGGCGGCCCAACGCTGGTCAATGCCATCGCCGAAACGAAGTACCGGGGTGCCGTGGCCGCCTGTGGCCTGGCCCAGAGCGATGCACTGCACGGCTCGGTGCTGCCCTTCATCCTGCGCAATGTGACCCTTGCGGGCGTGGATTCGGTGAATGCCCCACAAGAGGTTCGCCAGCGCGCCTGGGATCGGCTCGCGACCGACCTGGACCCGCAGAAGCTGGAAAGCACCGTGCAGCAGATCGGCCTCGCCGAGGTGCTGGATGTCTATGAGCAGATCATCCCCGGCAAGGTGCGCGGCCGCGTTGTCGTGGATGTGAACGCCTGACGCCTGACGCGCCGGCGGGGGTGCAATGCCTTCGCTGGCGCGCGTGCGCGAGTGACCGGAGACCCAGCGCGCCATGCCAAGCCGCCTTATCATGGGGCGGCAAGGGCACTTTACGCCCGGTGACGTACGCAAGGCAGTATCTGGATGTCTATGGAATGGCGCCCCTCGGGCTGGGGCCAGCGTGTGACCCGCTCGCCGGACTGGCAGTTGCGGCTGGATGGCGAACAGCTCGCGCTTTTGATCGACGGCAGAAAATACCACCTGCATGTGGCGAACGAACACAGCGTGCGGGTCGTTCGCGGCGTGCTCTGGTCCCGGGTCGAACTGACGACCGAGCGCGGTGAAGCACTGTCCGTGGATGGGCTGCCCAACAGCCAGGGCTCCCGGCTTGCGGCTGCCGTGCAGCATGTCCTTTTCGCGCGCTCCAGGCGGGGGCGCAAGGCACTGTTTGAGCGCGTTCTGGCGCAGATCCAGGCGTGGCTGGCCGAGGCAGACGCGCTTACCGACCGAGGCACCACCGGACGCCGCTGGATCACCCACGAACAGCAGCAGGCGTTGCTGGCCGACCGCCCCGCCCTGCCCCTGCCGCCCGCCGAGCTGGAGCAGCTGTTCCTCGACGAGGAGGTGCACGACGACCTGCACGCGCCCGACCACCGCATGGCACTGGACGCGCTGCACGACTGGCAGCTGGATTGGCCCGCCCTGTGGGCGGACGCCAATGAGGCAATGGCGACCCGCGAACTGGGCCTGGCCAAGCCCTTCCTGGACCGGGTCGAGAGCAGGCCGCTGACCAAGGAACAGGCCCGCGCCGTCATCTGCTTCGACAACCGGGTGCAGGTCGTGGCCGCAGCCGGCTCTGGCAAGACCTCTACGATGGTCGCCAAGGCCGCCTATGCCATCGATCGCGGCTTCGTGGAGCCCGAACGGATCGTGATGCTCGCTTTCAACAAGGACGCCGCGAACGAACTGGAGGAGCGCGCGCGACGATGCTTCGACCGGCTCGGCATGGGCGACATCGTGGTCGAGGCGCGGACCTTCCACGCCCTCGGCCTGGCCATCATCGCCAAAGCCACGGGACGCAAGCCTGATATCCCGGAATGGGCGATCGACGCGACGCTGGGCTTCAACAAGCTGGCCGAACTGGTGGACGACCTGAAGGACCGCTCGACCCACTTCCGCACCCAGTGGGACATGTTCCGCCTGGTGTTCGGACGCGATCTGCCGCCGTTGGGTGCCGACATGATGGCCGATGGCTACGACCGCGATGGTGCGCCCTACATGCGTACCCTGCAGGGCGAGCGGGTGAAGAGCCTGGAAGAGTGCGTCATCGCCGACTGGCTGTTCTACAACGGCGTGGCGTATGACTACGAGCGGCGCTACGAGTTCGATACCGCGACAGACACCCACCGCCAGTATCGTCCCGACTTCTACTACCCGGACGCCCGGCTGTATCACGAGCACTTCGCGCTGGATGCCGATGGCCAGCCGCCGCCGCACTTTGCCGATTACAGCGAAGGGATGCACTGGAAGCGCCAGCAGCATATGGCGCGCGGCACTGCCCTGGTCGAGACGACCTCGTTTGGCCTGCGCAGTGGACATGCGCTGCAGGATCTTGCCGAGCGGCTGGGTGCGTCTGGTGTCGAACTCGACCCGAACCCGGACCGCGAGCTGCCTGATCAGGGCGCCAAGCCGATGCCGGATGCAGACCTGATTGGCCTGATGCGCACCTTCATTGCGCATGCCAAGAGCAACTGCCTGACGCTGGATGACATGGCCGCACGTCTGCGGCAGATGCCCGAGGATAAGTTCAAGGAACGCTACCGGCGTTTCCTGGAGATCGCCGGGCCGGTCTTCCAGGCCTGGGACGATGCACTGGCTGACGAGCGCAGCATCGATTTCGAAGACATGCTCAACATGGCCGCCGGGCTGCTGGAACAGGGCCACTATGAATCACCCTACGATCTGGTGATGGCCGACGAATTCCAGGATGCCTCGCGCGCCCGTGCGCGCCTCTGCCGTGCGCTGGTCAGCCAACCGGGCCGCCATCTGTTCGCGGTGGGCGATGACTGGCAGTCGATCAATCGCTTCGCTGGTGCCGACGTTTCGGTGATGACCGGATTCCGCGAGTGGATGGGGCATGGCCAGGTGCTGAAACTGGAGCAGACGTTCCGCTGCCCGCAGGCACTGTGCGATGTTTCCAGCCGCTTCATCAGCCGCAACCCTGCGCAGATCGGCAAGAAGGTCCGTTCTGCTGCGCCGGCAATGGGTCCGGTGCTGCAGGCGTTCCAGATGAACCGGCGTGAGGAGGTGCAGGATGGTGTTCGCCAATACCTTGCGACGCTGCACCAGCAACTGCTGTCAGGTGCAGTGCCGCAGGGCCGCAACGGGCGCGTGACTGTATTCGTTCTGGGGCGGTATCGCGCGGACCGCAGCGCGATGCCTTTGGATTGGAAGACCGCCTTCGGCAGCACGATGGACGTCGAGTTCCTGACTGTCCATCGATCGAAGGGGCGCGAGGCGGACTACGTGATCCTGCCGGGAATGATCAACCGCAGCTTCCCGAGCCTGCGTGCGGATGACCCGGTGCTTTCGCTGGCAATGCCGGACGGGGATACCTATCCACTGAGCGAAGAACGGCGATTGTTCTATGTCGCGCTGACGCGGGCGCGACGGTCGGTTGCGATGTTCACCCTGCAGGGCAGGCACTCGCCGTTCCTGGATGAGCTGGTGAAGGACGGAGCAGTGGAAGTGACCGCGATTTCAGGCGCGGCCATCCACGAAGAGCGCTGCCCGGTGTGCAAGGTGGGCGTGTTCGTGGACCGCAATGGGCCGCACGGGGCCTTCCGGTCGTGCTCGAGTTATCCGTTGTGCCATAACAAGCCGAAGGGTGGGCGGCGTGGGTGAGGCTGCAGGTTTCCTCGCCGCCCAGTAATTAACGCCCTGAGTGGATCGGGGCGTTGGTCAGCATAAGGAGACCACGATGCGTTCATTTGTTCTGGCAGTTGTGGTGTCTTGGAAGACGCCTCCAGTTGTCGTTCTCGAGCATCCGCGCTTCTAGCGTCCAGATCTGATGTAACGCTCAAAGTACGCTTGGAATTGGCGCGACTTAGCTGGGTCAAGCTCGTTGGCAATCGTGCCAGCGATCGCCTCGGCCTCAACCATGCGCGTGCTGCCGCCAAGCTCTCGAGCAGCTTCAAGAAGTGCTCTTTGCCTCACACTCAGGTTACCGAAGGGGTCGAAATAGGAATCGACACGCTGGTTGTCACTCACGCCTGTCCAGCTGAAACGCGCATCTCCAGCAGCCGTTGCGATCGTTCTGTATCGCTCGACGGCTTGCTCTGAGGTTATGCGTTTCCGTAGCAGATCCAGCCTGGTGCGATACAGATCAACCTCGGCGCTTGGCGTGCTCTGCGCCAGCGCTGCTACCGCTTCATCAACAAACGCGTAGTTGATATTCCCGGTGCCGGCCTGGACGCCCAGTAGATTGAAGCTGGCGATTGCATACCGGTACGCATCGCGATTCGCCGCAGCCCGTTGGGCATCGCTCGGTCTACCGATGGCAGTGGGCTGTACCAGAAGAATGCTGTCGTCATCGGAAAGAACGGCTTCCATATCACGCTTGTGGAACTCGCCGACAACTACAACGATGGTGCCACCAGGCCGCGCCTTCGCAGCTGCGGCCACTCTCTTCGCCTGCAAGTAGGTTCGATAGAGGTATAAGCGACGTGGCAGGTCATCTTTTGCTCGCTTTGAGGGAGTCACAGCCCACTGGGCAACCTTGGCAAGGTTCACCTCGGTATCCGCGTGGAAAATATCTCTGTTCAGCTGTGCCGGGCGTGGGAATGACAGGAAGCCCTGAAAACCCTGATCAGGGCGCACCTGCGGAATTGCTTCCAGATCGGTGCCAAAGCCAAGCTTGGCGTCTTCTGACGGAGGCGCCCAGTCTATTGGGCACAGATCCACGCCCCTGGCGCGGGCGAAGGGCACGATCACATCCTGAACTTCATAGGTGAATTCGTAGTAGTCGTTCCGAGCAAAGGCCTCCGGAGACCGCTCGATACAGATCGCGTCGGGTTGCGCACGATCCAAGAAGGCCGCCAGCATTGCCGGACTGTCATTGGATGAAACCAATTGAGCTGCATGGTCGACGCCCAATACTATCACTCGTGACGGATCGGGCTTTTCAGTACCACTGCCAGCAATGGCTTGCAGTGGAAAACAAAGAAGAACAGTGCGCAGCACCCATGCATTCATTCAATAGATCCAATGGCGAAAGCGCTTTCACGCTACGAAACGCCAACAGGCAGTGCCCGTGCCATTGGTTGTAGTCAGTCGGATCGCCCAGCTCGAACCACCGCATGCAGACCCAAGCGTCGCAAGCGCGGCCGACATTCCGGGAGACAGCCGGCAGCCCTCGTTCTTCGGCCAGGCGAACGGGTCATTCGAACGCGCCAGCCAGAGAAATTTCTTCGATCTACGAGCGATTGAAACGCGCGGCGCCCGCTTGTGCACCCAACACGGCAAGATCAGGGCCAGCCGCTTTCCGCGCTCCATTCGCATCGGTCGCGGGCACTGTGAATGCAATCCGAGCTGCAAGGCTGGGTTCGGCAGCAGATTGCGCAGAAACGAAAAAGCTCCTATCCCCAGGAGCTTTTTGAAATTGGCGGAGAGAGTGGGATTCGAACCCACGGAAGGTTTAACCCTTCGCCGGTTTTCAAGACCGGTGCCTTAAACCGCTCGGCCATCTCTCCAATCGGGTCCCGGTCGCCCGGGCAGCGGCGTATTCTCGCACGTGAAGGGCGTTTGCCCAAGACCACCTTGCCCCTGCCCTTCGCATCCGGCACGGTGGGGGCCTTCACCGCACCCGGAGCCGCCATGGCCCATCTCGATCTGGCCAACCTGCGCACCTGCCTGCTGGACGATACCCAGCTGGCCGCTGTGGCCCTGCACCGCACCTTCGCCGGGCACCTGCCGGTCAGCAGCGGGCAGCTGGTGGTCTGCGATCCGCTGGTCCAGGCCGAGGCGCCTGCGCTGGCCGACTACACCGCCCCGCTGGGCCGGCACCCGGTCGAAATCATCGTGCACAGCGGCCGCCCGGCGTTGGCCGTGGTCTGGTTCAAGCCCCGCGAAGCCCTCACTGCGTCTGCCCTGCACTGGCAGATGGCGCGCTGGACCACGCAGGACCTGACCGGCCTGAATGAGGACAGCTTCATCGGCTACCCGGTCGACGCCGGCATCGGTTGTTTCATGGATACCGACACCCAGCAGGCGCTGCTGGCCCTGATCGAACAGGCCGATGGCGACGAAGAGAGTGAATGGTCGGATGCACTGATCGACCACGATGGCCTGGACGAAGGCGCCGAGTACCGCCCCTGGGGGGAGGACTCGCCGCACGGCCTGGTGGTCTTCACCAGCGGCTGGGGCGACGGTGTGTATCCCAGCTACTGGGCGCTGGATACGTCCGGCATTCCGGTCGCCCTGGTCACCGATTTCCTGTGCATCCAGGGCGGCGATGGGCGCGACGAGCGCGAGATTGCCGACCAGGCCTATCGCGACAACCTGCCCGCTGCAGAAGCCGAGGCGCTGGCGCGACTGGTGGCCGCCGTCGAACGAGACGACACGGAGGCATTGCAGGACCTGCTGAAGGATGCGCCGCAGCGCGCCAACCAGATCGAACCGGGCTGCGGCGGCACCGCCCTGTACGAGGCGATCCGCCTGGACCGCCCGCAGGCATTGCGGGTGCTGCTACAGGGTGGCGAGCTACCAGCGATGCCCGAGCGCCTGCACATGAGCAAGGTGACCGGCTATCTGGACTATGCGCGCTTCCTGAAGAAGCCGCGCAGCGCAGAGTTGATGGCGGTGCTGGAAGCACCCGTCGTTGCGGCCGAACCGCCACCGGCCGCAGCGCGACGCCGCAGTTTCTGGGACCGGCTGTTCGGCCGGAACTGATCAGCTGGAAAACAGCAACGCCGGGCATGGCCCGGCGCTACCGTTCAGCTCTCTCAGCCGGCATCCACCGCCAGCGCACCCAGTGCACTGGCCTTGATCCGCTCCTTGGCCTTTTCACAGGCGCCACCGCAATCCAGGCGCGAGGCCTCCAGCTGCGGCGGCAGGTGCTCGGCCAGGAAGTCGATGAACACGCGCACCGCCGGCAGCAGGCCGCGGCGCGAGGCGAACACGGCGTGGCATACGCCCTGCGGCAGCGACCAGTCCGGAAGCACCACTTCCAGCTCGCCGTTGCGCACGGCGTCGGCGCACACGGTTTCCGGAAGCATGGTGATGCCGAAACCGTCCTTCACCATGCTCTGCAGCAGCGGGAAGTCGAAGCCGGCCACGCGCGGCTGCAGGTCGACCCGGCGCACTTCGCCTTCCGGGCCATGCAGCTCCCAGCGCTGGCGGGCTTCGTCTTCGCTGATGCTGAGGGTGACGTGCTGGGTCAGCTCTTCCGGGTCCTTGGGGCGGCCGGCGCGGTCCAGGTACTTCGGGCTGGCCACCAGCAGTTCCTGCACCTGGCCGAAGCTGCGCATCACCAAGCTACCGTCATCGTCCAGGCGCGAACGCACGCGCAGGGCCACGTCGTAGCCTTCATTGATGATGTCCACGCGGCGGTTGCTGATGTTCAGCTGCAGCCGCACCTTCGGGTACTGCTCCAGGAACTTGGGCAGCAGCTTGGGCAGCTGCATCTGCGCCAGTGACACCGGTACGCTGGCGCGCACCACGCCGCGCGGTTCCGCACTGAGGCGGTCCACCACTTCGCGCGCGGCCTGGGCCTCGGCCAGCATCGTCTGCGCGTGGCGGTGCACGCTGGTGCCGACGTCGGTGACCGCGAAACGGCGCGTGGAGCGCTGCAGCAGGCGCACGCCCAGGTCGGTTTCCAGCTGGCTGATGCGGCGGCTCAGTCGCGACTTGGGAATACCCAGCGCGCGCTCGGCAGCGGCGAACCCGCCGTGGTCGACCACCATCGCGAAGTAGTACAGATCATTCAGGTCATGCATGCCCGAGTTCCATATCTAGAACAATACGTGGCATTCAACCACCTTTATCCCGCGTTTGCAACAACCTATCGTTCTCTCCGTCGGCGGGGCCACCCCGCCCCTTCCTCCCAGAACATAGGTGACTGCCATGAAGCTTCTGCATCTCGACGCCAGCGTGCTTGGCGACAACTCCGTCTCACGGCAGCTGTCGGCCGCCGTGGTCGCCCGTTTCACCGGCCAGATCGATGGCCTGCAGGTCGATTATCGCGATCTTGACGCCAATCCGGTACCGCACCTGCGCAGCAGCTCGCTGGCCAAGACCGACGCCGCCGAGGCGACCGATGCTGAACAGGTGATGCAGCAGTTCCTGGAGGCCGACATCGTGGTGATCGGCGCGCCGATGTACAACTTCAGCATCCCGTCCACGCTGAAGGCCTGGATCGACCGCGTGGCCGTGGCCGGCCGCACCTTCAAGTACACCGAGAACGGCCCGGTGGGCCTGGCCGGTGGCAAGCGGGTGATCATCGCCAGCAGCCGCGGCGGCATCTACACCGACTCGCCGGCCGACTTCCAGGAGCCGTTCCTGCGCCAGGTGTTCGCCTTCATGGGCATCAACGAGGTCGAGTTCGTGCGCGCCGAGGGCATCGCCTACTCGCCGCAGCACCGTGAAGACGCCATCGCCGGTGCACTGGCAGCACTGCCGTCGCACGAAGCGGCCGAAGCCGTCGCTGCGTAACGCGTTCCAACGTTCGGCGCCCCTCTCTCCTCGTCTGGGCGCTGAACGCGGGCCGGGATCCCCTCCCCCTCCCGGCCCACCCTGGCGGCCCCGCTGTGCGGGGCCGTTTTTTTTGTGGCGTCCGGCCTGGGGTCTGCGCC